>JANPCS010000113.1:0-5081 GCA_031431065.1 Hyphomicrobiales bacterium
CCGCCATAATCTTCTTCATCAGCATCAGCGCTTCGATTGCCGCTTCGCTGGTGAAGTCGAACAGGCCTTCCGGCGTATAGACGTTGGAACTCATCGAATGCGTCATCGGCGCCAGCGAACGCCAGCCGTGGGCGTCAAAAGTTGCGCCATATGGTGCTGCCTTTGAATCGACAATGGCCTTGGCGTTGTTCAGGAGATCGTCCCAGGTGGCCGGTGCGGTATCGGCAAGCCCCGCCTTGGTTGTCACGCCGGAGTGCCAGCTGTTGCCGATCACATCGAGCAGGAAGGGCCAGCCGTAAAGTTTTCCGTCGATGGTGCCTTCGGCGCGGATCGACGGAATTATGTCATCGAGCACGTCCTTCGGAATGTAATTATCCCACGGCTCAATCACGTCGGCCTTGATCATCGCCGACATTTCGACAAATGGCGTCTGGCCGACATAAACGTCCCAGGTCGATTCCTTGTTCTTGGCTTCGGCCACGAAACGCTCGATGCCGAAACCTTCGACTGGGGCGATCTGGTAGTTAACGCCCGGAAATTGCTCGTTGACCTTGGGAATGCCGGGATGAAGATCCTGGATCCATTGGTAGAAGGTCGGGGTCAGAGGCCGGTCCTGCGCGAAGGCCGGCCCGATGCCGCCCTTGGCAACGGCACCAACGCCAGCGAGTCCCAAGCCTGCCACGAGGCTCCGCGTGAGGAACTCACGGCGGTCGACCTTGCCTTGCATCAACTCTTCGCGCAAGGCCTGTTGCAGAATGAATTCCTGCTCTTTACGAATGCTCATTAGGTCCTCCCAGGACTGATCCGGATATCCTCTGGATTGATGTGGGTTTCGAATGAATGTGATCACCGGACGAACCGATCCTTTCACAAAATTTCAAACTTCACAACATGTGTTGCAGACGATCCTGCCCTGCATGGGCCTTGCCATGCGGACCAAATTGCGCAAACCTCCATGGATCAATCTGCTGCCCGGCGGCAATCGGCCGGAGGTGGCCGGGGTTTGAAACATGACTGTACTCGACCGCTTTCGACTGGACGGCAAACGCCTGTTTATCACCGGTGGCAGCCGTGGATTTGGCCGTGTCATCGCCCTGGCGGCGGCCGAGGCTGGGGCCGATGTGGTGCTGAATGCGCGCGATCCGGACGCCCTGGCCAGGACCGCGGATGAAGTGCGGGCGCGCGGGCGGCAAGCCTGGACCTATGCGGCGGATGTCGCCGACCCGCAGGTTTGCGAGGCGCTTTGCGCGCAAGTGCTGAAGGAAGCCGGGCCGATCGATATCCTGGTCAACAATGTCGGCGGGCGCAATGTCGATGTGGCGGTGGAGAACACCGACCTTGAGACCTGGCAACGGTTCATGGACTACAATCTCACGCATGTTTTCCTCTGCACCAAGATCATCGGCGGCGCCATGCTGGCGCGCGGCCAGGGCCGCGTCATCAACATCGCGTCGATAAGTGGCCTCATCGCCAATCGCGGCATCGGCGGCAGGCATTATGAAACATCGAAAGCCGCGGTCATCCACTTCACGCGCGCGACCGCAGCCGACTGGGCGCCGCGCGGTGTGACCGTCAACGCCATCTGCCCCGGCCTGTTCATGACCGAGCCCAATCAGGCCTGGGCGAAGCTTCACCCCGAAGTGATCGAGGCCTTCGTCAAGGGCGTGCCGATGGGCCGCACCGGCGATCCCGAAGAGATCGGACCGCTGGCGATCTACCTCGCTTCACCGGCTTCGAGCTATGTTACCGGCGCCAGTTTCGTGATCGACGGCGGGTATACGCTGTGGTGAGGATAAAGTGATCAGCTTGCCCATCCTATCGATAGACCTCTCTCCGATTCCCAACACGAAGAACGAGGATACGAAGCACCGTGTCCTCGATCTTGCAAATGAGCCGGTAGTCGCCCACCCGGTACTTCCAGAATTCGCCCAGTTCGGAACCCCTTAACGGCTCGCCTATTGCGCGCGGATCATCGGCTGGGGCGATCCGCTCATGCAAGACTTTGAGTATTCGCCTGGCGATCTGCGGATCGAGCCTGCCGAGCTCGCGATCAGCCGCTTGGGAGAACTCAATCCTCCACGCCATGGCGCTTCATGATTTCACCGAGCGGGATCGTTGCCGCTTTTCCATTGCGGATTTCAATGAGCCGCTTTTCCGCCAGATAGCGATCCTCGAGATCGTCGAGGTGTTCGCGAATTGCTTCGATCATGTAAAAGGTCTTGCTGCGCCCCGTGCTCCGCGCCAGCGCCGCCAGGCGCTTGGTGATGTCTTCGGGGAGTCTGAGAGAGACTGTCATTCTGGCCAATCCATCACGCTGAGATACATGTATCTCACTCGCGGAGTGAAGTCAAGCCGCGCAAAGTTCAGACCTTGCAGCGCTCATAGGTCGCCATCCATGGCCTGAGGCGCTCGAAGGCGGCGCAGGCGGCGATCACGCCCACATCGTCATAGCGCTTGCCGGCAATCTGCATGCCCACCGGCATGCCATTCTCCGCCAGGCCCGCCGGCACGGTGGCCGCCGGAAAGCCGGTGAAATTCATCAGGAAGGTCATGCACCAGCCGATGAGCCGGTTGATCGGCTCGCCGTTGACCTCAGCCGGGCCCAGCGTGTTTCCGTCCGTTGCGTTGTCGACAGGTAGGCACGACAAAGTGGGCGACACCAGATAATCATAACGATCGAGCACCTTGCGCAGGGCATCGAAGATCTCGGTACGGACGATCTGGTCGTCGAGATAATCGGTCACTTTCAATCTGCGGCCGATCTCGTCCCAGTGCCAGAACTCCGGCGGGAAGTCATCATGATGCTTGCCGACAAGGTCGAAGCCCTGGCGCTTGAAACCGTCAAGCGCGGCAACCTGCTTTGGCGCAACGTAGCGGCACCACATGTCGCTCAGCTCCATGTGCGAGCGCTTGATGCCGATGTCGACTTCCTCGACACGGGCGCCCGCTTCCTCGAAAGCCGCCACCGCCTTATCGACCACGGCCGTCACCCGTTTATCGACAGGGAAGATGCCGTAGTCACGGGTATAGGCAATTGTCTTGCCCTTCAGCGAACCGCGCATCGCCGCCATGAAATCGACGCGGCCCTCGATGGCAAAGGGATCTGCCGAATCATAGCCGGAGAGCGCATCCATCGCCAGGGCGCAGTCCTCGACGGTGCGGGTGATGGGGCCTTCGAAAATGAACGGCGTGGTGAGGCCGAAAGCATCGGGACGGGAGGCAAAACCGACGCGGCCAAAGGACGGCTTATAGCCTAGCACACCGCACCATGAGGAGGGGATGCGGATCGAACCGCCGCCATCGGTGCCCTCGCACAAAGGCAACAGACCAGCCGCAACAGCTCCCGCGCCACCACCCGACGAGCCACCGGTGTTCTTCGCGAGATTGAACGGATTCCTCGATGGCCCGAACATGTAATTGTCGCAGGTACCGCGGAAACCGAACACCGGACTGTTGGTCTTGCCGACGAAAATGGCACCGGCCTTTTCCATGCGCTCGACGAACACGCAGGAGGTCTTGGCGATGTAATTCTGCAAGCCGCGAATGCCGCCGAAGGTGGTGACCCAGCCGGGCTTGAAATCGAAACAGTCCTTCATGGCCACCGGCACGCCATGCAGCGTTCCCAGCAGATCGCCGCGCATCACGGCGGCTTCGGCCTTCTTCGCCTCGGCGCGGGCTTCATCGAAATGCATGATGACCAGCGCGTTGATCTTGGGATTGTGTTCCTCGATGCGGGCGATGGCGGCGTCCATCACCTCGACCGGCGATATCTCCTTGCGGCGGATTCTTGCGGCGAGCGATGTAGCGGATTCGGTCTTTGCCAGATTTTCCTTCGTGGGCATGTGTTTCCTCCTGGTTCAGACTGTTGAGTTTGTCATGACGGCACGGATCGTATCGGCCGAAGTTACAAGCCGGTCAAACTCGGGCGGCCGCAACTCGCCGCCCATGAACACATGCGAACGGCGGAAGAGCATTCCGCCCTCGGCGCGTTCGAGCGCTGCGAAGTGGATTTCGCGTGGCCTCGCACCTTCGATGATCCGCCCGGCATTGCGGGCCGTGATGCCGCCGCCGGGCATGACGACGATGCGCTCTCCGGCCTTTTCGATCAGTGCACGGATGAGTGGCAGGCCTTCCAGCACGGCGGCTTCCTGGCCGGACGTGAGAACGCGCTCGGCACCGAGTTGAACAAGCGTTTCCAGCGCTTCGAACGGATCCGGCGTCATGTCGAAGGCGCGATGAAAGGTCACCGCCAGCGGTCTCGCCCGCGCCATGAGGTCGCGGGTGCGGGCCACGTCGATGCGGCCATCGGCAGTCAGCTGCCCAATCACCACGCCATCGGCACCCTCGGATTTTGCTGTCTCGATGTCGGCATGCATGATTTCGAATTCGTCATCGTCGAACAGGAAGTCGCCGCCGCGCGGGCGGATGATCACATGCAGCTTGATGCCGGAGACTGCACGCGCCTGACGGATCATGCCGCGGCTGGGCGTGATGCCGCCTTCGATCAGGCCGGCGCAGAGTTCGACGCGCGCGGCACCCGCTGCCTTTGCCGCCCTCACGCCCGCACCTGAGTCAACGCAGATCTCGCAGATCATTGCAGCGCTCCCATCATTCGCAAAATGCCGGGGTTCAGCTTGTCGATGCCGTCCCAACTGCCCAAGGACATTGCCTTGTCGATTTCGCGGGCGAAAAGTTCCAGCACCCAGTGCACACCGTCTTCACCGGCACAGGCGACGCCCCAGAGCTGCGGCCTGCCGATCAACACCGCTTTGGCACCGAGCGCCAGCGCCTTCACCAGATCGGCGCCGCGGCGGAAGCCGCCATCGACGAGCACCGGCATGCCGCTGCCCACGGCTTGAACGATCGGTGCCAGCGCCTCGATCGACGAGATGGCGCCATCAAGCTGCCTCCCGCCGTGGTTCGAAACGATCACCGCGTCAATGCCCAACTCTCTCGCGGTCTTCGCCTCGTCCGGATGCAACAGGCCCTTGAGGAGCATCGGGCTCTGCCATAGGCCCCGCACCCATTCGACTTCTTTCCAGCCGACAGACGGATCAAGCTGCTCGGCCATCACCGGACCG
>JANPCS010000114.1:0-1537 GCA_031431065.1 Hyphomicrobiales bacterium
GGTCGATCATCCGAACGGCGGACGCACCAACGGCGGCAAGCACTGGGCAACACCCTGGGGCAAGCCGACGAAAGGCTCCAAGACCCGCGGCAACAAGCGGACTGACAAGTTCATTGTTCGCTCGCGCCACGACCGCAAGAAATCTCAGTAAGAGGTAGACCCGTGACACGCTCAGTTTGGAAAGGCCCGTTCATCGACGGGTATCTCCTGAAAAAGGCGGATGCCGCTCGCGGCACCGGTGGCCGTGCGCAGGCTATCAAGACGTGGAGCCGCCGCTCCACCATCCTGCCGCAGTTCGTGGGCCTGACGTTCCAGGTGCACAACGGCAACAAGTTCATCCCCGTCACCGTGTCGGAGGAAATGGTGGGTCACAAGCTCGGCGAGTTCTCGCCGACCCGGACCTTCCATGGCCACTCGGCCGGCGACAAGAAGTCCGGGAGCAAGTAAGCCATGAGTAAGCCAAAGCGCCCGCGCTCGCTGCCGGAGAATGAAGCGAAGGCCGTCACCCGGTCGATCCGCATATCCCCGCGCAAGTTGAACGATGTGGCCTCGGAAATCCGCGGCATGAAGGTCGATAAGGCGCTGGCCTATCTCACCTTCTCGCGCCGCCGGATTGCCAAGGACGTCAAGAAGACACTCGAGTCGGCCATCGCCAACGCCGAGAACAACCATGACCTCAATATCAACGCCCTGGTCGTGGCGCAGGCCTGGGTCGGCAAGAACCTAGTGATGAAGCGCTGGATGCCCAACGCGCGCGGCCGCGTCGGGCATATCCAGAAGTTCTTCAGCGAACTGACGATCATCGTTCGCGAAGTACGTGAAGAGAAGGAAGCCGCCTGATGGGTCAGAAAGTCAATCCGATTGGTCTCCGTCTTGGCATCAATCGCACCTGGGATTCCCGCTGGTTCGCCGGATCGCGCGAATATGGCAAGCTCCTGCACGAGGACATCGCCATCCGCGAGTATCTCAAGAAGGAACTGAAGCAGGCTGGCGTCTCCAAGGTGCTGATCGAGCGGCCGCACAAGAAGTGCCGCGTCACCATCTATTCGGCGCGTCCCGGTGTCGTCATCGGCAAGAAGGGCGCTGACATCGAGAAGCTGCGCCGCAAGGTTCAGGACATGACCGGCTCGGAAGTCCACCTCAACATTGTTGAAGTCCGGAAGCCCGAAGTCGATGCCGTTCTGGTGGCCGAGAACATCGCCCAGCAGCTTGAGCGCCGGGTGGCTTTCCGCCGGGCCATGAAGCGCGCCGTGCAATCGGCCCAGCGCATGGGTGCCGAGGGTATCAAGATAACCTGCTCGGGCCGTTTGGGCGGGGCGGAAATCGCCCGCACCGAATGGTACCGCGAGGGCCGCGTTCCGCTGCACACGCTGCGCGCGGATGTGGACTATGGAACGTCGACCGCTTTCACGACCTATGGCACCAACGGTGTCAAGGTCTGGATCTTCAAGGGTGAAATCCTTGAGCACGATCCGATGGCACAGGACAAGCGCATGAATGAGCCGCAGGACCAGGGGTCGCGCGGACGCCGCGACCG
>JANPCS010000115.1:0-6492 GCA_031431065.1 Hyphomicrobiales bacterium
CGCTCGGAACGCTGGCGGCACTTGGCCTGGCACGCGGCAATCTTCCCGGTCGGGCAACGATCATGGCCGTGCTGATTTCGCCGATGATCGTTCCGGTGATCATCTCGGCGCTCGGCATGTTTTTCTTCTATGCCAGATGGGGCCTCACCGGCACCATGGCCGGTTTGATCCTGGCGCACACGGCGCTGGCGACGCCCTTCGTGGTGATCACGGTCACGGCGACATTGTCGAGTTTCGACCGGACGCTAATGCGGGCGGGTGCGAGCCTTGGCGCGCCGCCGCAAACGGTATTCTTCAAAGTGGTGATGCCGCTCATCCTGCCCGGCATGATTTCCGGCGCGCTGTTTGCCTTCGTCACCTCATTCGACGAGGTGATCGTCATCATCTTCATCGCCAGCCCGGAACAAAACACCCTGCCGCGGCAGATGTTCTCAGGCATCCGCGAACTGATTTCGCCGACCATCACGGCAGCCGCAACCGTGCTTATCCTGATCTCCACCGCCATGCTGGTGACCGTCGAAATGCTCAGGCGCCGCTCGGAAAAACTGCGCGGCATCGCCGGTTGAAGCATTTCCGGTGGATCGGCCACAAGACCGGCCAGAATTGCCGTTGAAGCCGTTATGGTTATTGTATATCAAATGATTACATGAATGTGTGATCGGCCAACTTCGATGATTGAAACGCCGCAACGAATTGAGCCGGCACGCATGGAGGAAGTGCCGGAGAAAATATCCGATGCGGTAGCGGAACTCGCGGCGGCGTCCGCCAAGCTGGAGAGCGCCCTGCATCCAGGAACTGCCGCGGGCCTTGCCCAAATGGTCCGGATCATGAACACCTACTATAGCAACCTGATCGAGGGGCACGTCACCCGACCGCGCGATATCGAAATGGCGATCTCCGCCATTCCGGCCCGCAAGGACAATGTTCCGATTACCGTCCAGATTGAAGTTGCGCTCGCCGGGCAACCGGCAAACTCCCTCAGCCAAAGAAGCTTGCTCGTTGAGGCCGTCGCGCATGTCCGCTTGCAAGCCAGTATTGACGTACAGTTCGCCGCTGGGCATCTGCCGCAACCCGCGTCACGGGACTTTATCCAATGGCTTCACCGTGAATTCTATCGTGGAGCCAATGGCGAAATGTTGCGTATCAAGGGCGCAACCCGCGATATTGTCATGGAGCCGGGCAGATTCCGCTCGCTTGCCGAACACGACGTCTTGGTGGGAAAGCATCACCCGCCTTCCAGCCATCGCATCGACGACTTCATGGCGTATTTCGAGCAGCGGTATGAATTCGGCAATCTCGGCAAGGCGGCGCGGATCTTGGCGACCGCGGCGGCTCATCACCGATTCAACTACATTCATCCGTTCGCGGATGGAAACGGCCGGGTGATCCGGCTTATGAGTCACGCCATGGCACTGCACGCCGGGATCGGCGCGCACGGACTATGGTCGATCTCCCGCGGCCTGGCGCGCGGATTGGAGAGCCGAACCGAGTACAAGCACATGCTTGACCATGCCGATATGCAGCGTCAGGGCGACCTGGATGGGCGCGGCAATCTTTCCCTCCGGGCTCTGGCGGACTTCACTTTGTGGTTTCTCAACGTGTGTATCGACCAGGTTACGTTCATGTCCGGGCTCTTCGACATCGGAACGCTGGCACGGCGCCTGCGTGGATACGTGGAGCGCAGCGAAACTCTGAAACCAGAAGCGGCCAGGCTGCTGGTGGAAGCCCTGTCGCGCGGCGAGTTCGGACGCGGCGAAATCTCCCGCATCACTGGACTGCCTGATCGCTCGGCGCGGCGCCTGCTCGGCGATGTGATTGAGGAAGGCTTGCTTCAGTCGCGGACGCCCAAGGGACCGCTATCACTCCGTTTCCCGGCTAAGGCCCAGGATGTCTTGTTTCCACGGTTGTTCGCCGAACAATGAGCTGGAGCAATGTTTCCGCGCTAGCGGGATTTCCTGAGGAAGGCCGGGGGCTCGTCGGCCGCGGCACTGCCGGTGGCCATGGTTGCAAGGTCGTCCATGTGGACCATGGCGCGGGCGAGTTTCATGGACGCCTTGTGATCATCGCCGGACTGCACGGCGAGGCTTCCCTCGGCAAGGGATTTCGCGGCCTTGGACGACATTTCCGACAAGGTGGCGATGGCCCCGAACAGGCGGCCCGAGGGGGCTGCCTCCATGAGGTTTCCGAGGCGGCGGAGCGAGGTTGCGGCCGCCGTGCCGGACATTCCCTCGGCCGCATAACAAAGCTCGTCCACCAATCCGCGCCGTACCGACATCACAGAAACTCCACTCAACTAACCACCCCCCGAACTTGGCTTGAGGGTTCTTAAGGCCGGGTTAAGCGGCTTGCTTCCCGGGGCCACCCCTGTCTATAAGGCGGCGCGACAGCGCGTCTGCGAAGGTTCCAGAGGGTTTCATGGCCGGCCATTCACAATTCAAGAACATCATGCACCGCAAGGGCAAGCAGGACAAAATCCGCGCCAAGAATTTTTCCAAGCTGTCGCGCGAAATCACCGTTGCCGCTAAGGCCGGCCTTCCCGATCCCGCCGCCAACTCGCGGTTGCGCCTGGCCATCCAGAATGCGCGGGCTGAAAACCTGCCCAAGGACAACATCGAGCGGGCCATCAAGAAAGCCACCGGCGGCGACGGCGAGACCTATGACGCGGTGCGTTACGAGGGCTATGGGCCGGGCGGCGTCGCTGTCGTCATTGAGGCGCTGACCGACAACCGCAACCGCACGGCGTCCAACGTGCGTTCGCTGTTCGCGAAATATGGCGGCAATCTCGGCGAGACGGGTTCGGTGGCTTTCATGTTTTCGCGAGTGGGCGAAATCGTCTACCCGGCGGCCAAGGCAACAGCCGACGCAATGATGGATGCGGCAATCGACGCGGGGGCCGATGATGTACAGTCCGACGCCGAGGCGCACACGTTCACCTGCGCTTTCGAGAGCATTGGCGAGGTTTCCTCAGCCCTGGCCGCCAAATTCGGCGATGCCGAGACGGTGAAGGTGGTGTGGAAGCCGCAGACCATGACACCGCTCGACCGGGAGAAAGCCGAGACCCTGCTGAAACTCGTCGACGCGCTGGACGAGGACGACGATGTGCAGGTGGTGTTCTCCAACGCCGAGATTTCGGACGAGATCATGGCGGCGCTCAGTCAAGAGTAGAATGAGCTCACGCCGACCCGTCCGCGCTTAAGGCGTGTCGCCGTGCTGCGCCCTTTCCCAGGCAAAGGCCCGTTCAGCCGCTTGCTGGAAGGCCTTGGCTTTGGCGAGAAAATTCTGTTTTTCATCATCGGCCAAGGGGTCGGTCAGGCCCCATTCGCTCAATGGCATCTTGTTGTCTTCGACAGCGGCGATCAGGGACTTGATTTCGCCCGCCGCATGGGCCGGTGTTTGCAGAAGCACCAGTGGTTTCATGTGCTGCGGGTTCGCCGGATTGTGGCATGACGTGCAGCTTTTGTCGCGCAGGCTCAAGGCGAAATCCTTGTAGGACTCTGACATCGCCACGGCATAGGGATTGGCGCTGCCGAACATGCCTTGATAGAGCGTCACGCTGGGTTGAAACTTCTTCTCTTGGTCCGACCATGTCCACTTGCCATCGAAGGCCGGTGAAGCAACGGGATTGACGAAGATCGTCGCGATGGCGGGATTGGTATTGCGTTGCAGGTTCCAAACCTTTGCAGTGACGGGATCAATCCGCAGCACCAGTTCGTTGGCAGTTTGATAGGCGTCCCATTTCTTTGCATCGTGCCAAAAGGGATAAGGAAATTCCGCCGCATCGAGACCATTGCGGAAGGCGACATGAAGTTTGAGCAGGGTCCAGGACGTTGGCGCTTCATGCGACAAAGTATACTGGCCATCAAACATAAACAGCGGCAGGTAGAGGCTGCGAAACAAGGTCGAATCAAACCTCGTATTGGGAGATTGCCAGACCGGAACGCCCTCCCTGGCGCCGCCCCATGTCACTCGCGCCGCAAACAGCCGGCCGAATTCCTCATCCGCAAACAACGCCGTCTGGCACTTGGCGAAAGCTTCCCGGTCATCGGGTTTTGCCAAGGGGCAACTTTCCTTCAGAACCGCGACGATGCGGTTGACGGTCGTCATGAAGTCCGGTCCGAAGGATTCCTGCGCACGGACCGGGGCAGCTGCCGCGAAACCGAGGAGGGCAACCGCCAGAACTGCGAGTAACAGGCGAGATCTTACAGTGAACGCCACTGATCGGATTTAACCCGGGCAATCAATTGCCAGTTGCCATTACCATCGGGTTTGACGATGACCGCTTCACCCTCTTCGAGATAACCAGCACCAAACACTTCGCCAACCGTGCCATGACTGACAAAGATCGAATTGGTGCCGGGCATCGGCAGGATCTCCGCGATGTTGCGGATATTGGCCCAGATTTTTCCTTCCGGTGGGTCGCGGTCGGGTTCGGTGCCATGCAGCTTCAGGCTGAAGTCGCGCTCATAGCGGCCAAATGCATACCACGCGGTGTCGGACGAACGGCACATCGGACTGGCCCGCACAATGCCGATGGGGATTTCCAACTCGCGGAAAGCCGCGCCGATGGCCCGTGATTGGGCGATGCCCTCGCCAGAGAGATTGCGCTGGTGCGAGCAATCGGCCGGGCGGGGATCATCGACCTCATCCTCGATGGGGTCTTTCTGGTTCGGGGTAATGCCATGCCGGAAGAAAATGTTGAAGCCGCCCTGGCGCAACTGTCCCAAAAGCTCAGGCGTTATTGGAGCGGGTGGTGCATCTTCAGCCCGGACCGGCCAAGGTGTGGCGGCCAAACTTATTGTGCCGCCCAACAAAGATAATGCGAAAACCCGCCGATTGATCATGTGCACTGCTCCAAACCGTCACAACCATGGTTGCACATCGTGCGCGCCAATGAGCTTCAACTCCGCGTGAGGACGATGGCTCTCACGGGAACGTGAGAGATTGTGCTAATTTTCCTCACATGAGCTCAGTTCGAATCATCGGCATTGACCCGGGTCTCCGCAACACCGGCTGGGGCATCATCGCGCAAGAGGGCTCGAAGCTCACTTACGTGGCCGATGGCGCTGTGCATTCCGATGCAGCGAAGCCGCTGGCCGAGCGGTTGCTGCAAATTCATCTGCAGCTCATGGACATCATCAAGACGCATGAGCCCGATGAGGCGGCGATCGAGGAGACCTTCGTCAACACCGATGCGCGCGCCACGCTGAAGCTCGGCCAGGCGCGTGGCGTGGTGATGCTGGTGCCGGCCATGCTCAACATTCCGGTGGCCGAATACGCCCCCAATACGGTGAAGAAAACCGTCGTGGGGGCGGGTCACGCGGAAAAGGACCAGGTCAAGCACATGGTGCGCCTGCTGCTGCCGCGCGCCCAGATGAACACGGCGGATTCAACTGATGCCCTGGCCATCGCCATCTGCCACGCACACCATCGCGGCTCGCAAACTCTAGCGAAATTGTTGGTGCGTTCTTGACTTGTTCCGTACGGAACAGTAGTTCTCGATCATGATTGTGAAAGTGAAAATAGACAAGCGCGGCCGAGTGACATTGCCCAAAGCCATGCGGGATGAATTGGGAATTCGCAAAGGAGAGGACTTTGACTTTGCAGTCATCGAAAAAAGAATCTTCGTCACGCGCCGTAGCGACCAACTGACATTCGAGATGGTCGTATTGCCGGATACCCCTCCATGATCGCCAAACTCAAGGGCCGGATTGATGCCACGGGCGTGGACTGGCTGGTGATTGACGTCAACGGTGTCGGCTATCACGTCTCGTGCTCGTCCAAGACGCTTGGCGCGCTTCCGGGTCAGGGCGAGTTCGCCGAAATCCACACCGAGATGCTGGTTTCACAGGATATGATCCGGCTGGTCGGTTTTGCCTCCGTCAACGAGCGCGAATGGTTCCGGTTGCTGCAGTCGGTGCAGGGCGTTGGCACCAAGGTGGCGCTGTCGATCTTGTCGACGCTCACAGTCGCCGAGATCGGCAATGCCATCGCCCTGCAGGACAAGGCGATGATCGGGCGCGCCAATGGCGTCGGCAAGAAGCTCGCCGAACGCATCGTGCTGGAACTGAAGGACAAGGTGCCGGCTTTCGCGGGCGCCGATCTTTCGCTGTCAAAACTTGCAGCTGAACTCGATGCGCCGCGGCCCACGGCGGCGAGCGATGCCGTGTCCGCACTGGTCAACCTGGGTTACGGCCAGATGCAGGCGGGCGCCGCCGTTGCGGCCGCGATGCGCAAAGGCGGCGATGATCAGCCTACGGAGAAATTGATCCGCCTGGCGCTGAAGGAACTGGCGGCGTGAGAGAGATGGTTCGATACCTCGCAGAGCCACCCCCCACCCCAACCCCTCCCCACAGGGGCTAAGGGATTCACACATCTTACCCGCATTTCGCGATTTTCCAGCCTTCATGTCTGGCCTGCAGTTGAAGGAGGCCGTCGTGCATGGTTTTGGGTCCGGCGGGTTTGTAGCCTTTGGAGGTGTAGCCGGACCAACCG
>JANPCS010000116.1:0-3481 GCA_031431065.1 Hyphomicrobiales bacterium
CAAGCGCCTTGATGTTGAAGTGGTTGATGGTGTGGGCGCCGATCATGCAGAGTGGGTCGGCTGATATCTGGCGCAATTCATCCCAGGTCATGGCGGCGTCACGGCACAGCTTTCCCAAGTCCACTCCGTGACGCGTTGTGAATTCCCCGATCCAGCGGCGCTGTTCGTGCTGCTGCATCAGGCGGATCGGCCAGTACAACTGTTTCCAGGAGCTCGACTTGGCTTTCGCGCCGCCGCATGCGAGGTGCAGAGTTTGGCCATTGATCTCCGCCGATATCTTGGAGTTCGTGGCAATGACCGCCTCGAGCCCACGCCACCAAAGCTCGCAGGTTCCATCGGCGATGGCTGGCGCCACGTAGATCGTGAAGGGGCACTCATGGCGGCGGAACACCGGCTGCGCATGCACCAGATTATCGCGGTAGCCATCATCGAGCGTGAAGGCCGCAAACGGCCTTCCGCCCATCCGGATTCTCGACGCGGCTTCATCAAGGTTAACCAGATCGAAACCCTGCGCCTTCACCATGCGAATGACCTGGTCGAGAAACTGCGGGGTGATCTCAAGTCCTGCATTGGGGGAAAACCCAGGCGCGCCGCCGCCATCGGGTATCACGTGATGCAGCATGAAGATTGCACCGGCGCCACCAAACAACCGCTGCAAGGTGGCAGATGCCCCGGAATAATACAGGACATCGAGAAAGCTCTTGAGTATTGCGGCACTGGACATCGATGTTAACAAAGGAACTCCGGTTGACCTGGAATCCTATCAGCAGGTGCGTGAACGAAACGTTGCATCGGCGCCGGCCCCCGCCAACTCCCGGATCACCATCGAAGTATTGCGCAGTCTTGACGCGGCACTCCCTGTCTGGCGAGGCTTCGAGCGCATGGCGGTGGGAACGCTCTACCAAAATTCGCTATGGTGCCAGGCTTGGGCCGAAACGGTTGGGCAACAGCTCGACATCAAGCCACGCATCGTTGTGGCGCGGAATTCACTGGGAACTCTGCAGTTCATTCTTCCCCTGCAAGTCAGGAAGCGCCAAGGCGTGCGGGTTCTGGAGTGGCTCGGATCGCCGCATCACAACTATGGCCATGGCCTCTTCGATCCGGGTTTCATGCCGGCCGCCGCACCGTGGTTCGATGACAATTGGGACAGAATTCTGGACGAAACCGGCGGCTTCGATGCCATTGCCCTAACCGAAATGCCCGAACGGCTGGCTGGCATCGAACATCCGATGCTGGGGTTAGCCAATCTGCGTGCCGCCAATCTGTCCTTCGGACTGAGGCTTGAAGCGGATTTCGAGCAACTCCATGCGAGAAAGAAATCGGCAGAGCGCCGCCGTGCGGCCCGCAAACATGCAAGCGCGCTTGCCGAATTGGGGACTGTCAGCTTCGGCTTGCCGCAAGGCAAGTCCGAGCTGCATGCCTTGATCGACGTGATGTTCGGCCATCAGCAATCCCGCCTCGCGGAGCTTGGTGTCCACAGGGTCTTCGGACCCGCCGAGCGGCTCTTCGTCCATCGTCTCGCCGAGATGCAGGATGAAGACAATCCGATTCTCGCCCCTTATCGTCTCACATGTGACGGCAATGTTCTGGCCGTGATGCTGGGAGGGTTGCATGGCAACTGCTACTGGGCGTTGATCTCTTCGCTGGCACCTGGACCATTGCGCAAACACTCGCCCGGCGACCTGGCACTGCTCGGTACGATCGAGGCGTGCTGCCGCCGCGGTCTCACCATGATCGATTTCTCGGCCGGCGATTCAAGTTACAAGCGCGCCTGGGCCGACGACATCGTCGCCATGCGAGTGCTGCTTCGCGGGCGAAACCTTATCGGCATCATGTGGGCCGGGGTCATGACACTACGGCTGTTGCTCAAGCGCCAGATCAAGGAGTCGCCGGTGTTGCTGGGGCTATCTCTGTCGCTACGGCGGCGGCTCTTCGCCAAGCGGGCTTAAGCGTTCGCTGCCTGCAAATGCTGGCTCGCAGGCTGAGCGGCGGGTTGACCAATCAACACCTGCTGTGCCGCAACGAGACCGGTATCGAGCAGGGTTTGGACCGCCGATGTTGCCTCGCCCTGTCGAGCGGGTGAAGCCAACAAGAGCGCCGCCTGGCACTTGTGCAGATAGATTGGCGTATCCTCATTGGCCTCGCCGAGGTTCACCAGCACATAGTCATAAGCTTGCGCCAGCGCCGTCAAGACGCTGTCGGACCGCTCCAGGAGGAGAGCCGAAGCGCGCGGCGAATGATCGAGACCATAACGCAGAATGTGAAGTGGCGATCTGGTATCGCGGGCTATCACCTTGGTGAAATCCGCCGTGCCAGAAACCAATTCGGAGACTCCCGGGCCCAAGGCTACCCCGCTGAGACTGGCGACAAGCGAAGGCGTCCTCCCGAGATCGACCAGTACGGTTCGCTTACCGGTGACTGCGATGCAGCGGGCCAGTGCCAGGGACGCCACGGGCGAGTCGGCGCTGCTTCCTCCAAGCGTCGCCAGGCCGGTGCGCCGCACATCCATGCCGCGGCGAATTTCCTGTATCCAACCAGCCATGGCCCGAGCGGCGGCGAGCAACTCGGGCGAATCCATCAGCGATACGGCATCGCCTTGCGGCACGAGTTTTGGCCAAACCGTCAAGTGCTCTGGCGCCGCCCGCACCGGCGGCGGAACCCAGGCTTCGGTTGGCGGCAGAGGTGGAGCAGCTTCCGGCATCGGTATCGGCTCCGGAGACGGCCGATGCACAGGTTGAGGCGGCGGTACAGGTTGCAGATCGGCAGCATCGAGAACGGGCTCGGCGCGCTCAGGTTCCAGCATGTCCATTTCGCCAGGCCGTGTGGCGGCCGCCATCAGTTCAAGCAAGAAAGCAAAGCCAAACCCCATGACAATGCCGGCAATGGTGATCAACAGTACTGTCGGACCGGTCTTCGGAAAGGACGGAGCCGTTGGCACGCTGGCACTCTGGATCACCAACCCGAGACCGGGTTGCGACGAGAGATCCTGCCTGGCGCTTGCTTCGGCATAGCGGCTCAGCATGGCTTCCAGGAGCGCGCGGTCGGCGCTGGATTCACGTTCCAGGGCCTTCAGCTTTACATCATCCAGGTTGGCGGTGCTCTCCTGCGTCTTCAAGAACTCCAGGCTGGCAACCAGCGACTCCTCGCGGGATTTGGCGATACGGGCCTGTTCTTCGAGACTGTTCACGACCTTGAGGGCTTCGGCGCGAATCTGACGGTCGATATTGGCGATTTCGCTGCGGACCGCCACCATCTTCGGATGGTTCGAGAGATAAGTTACCGACAATTCGGACATGCGGCGCGTGGCATCGGTGCGCTGTTCCTTCAACCGCTGCACGGTCGGCGAACTCAGGACATCGGTGGCGCTGTCGACGCCGCCGCGCGATTCCAGAATGCCGCGGATGGCATCGGCCCTGGCACGGGCCTCGAGGCTGGCGCCCTTGGCCACTGAAATCTGCGAATTGAGTTCGGAGATTTCCTG
>JANPCS010000117.1:0-2797 GCA_031431065.1 Hyphomicrobiales bacterium
CCCTTCCTTTCGGCCATCATGGAAAACCCGCGCTGGCAGTCGGGCGCGCTGTCGACGGGCTTCATCGCCGAGGAATTCGCGGGCGGTTTCACCGGCCACGAGATCACCCCGGAGATCACTGCGACATTGGCGGAGGTGGCCTTGATCCTCGATCACATCGAGAACCGCCGCAAGCGCCTGATCAACGGGCAGATGAACAATCACGGGGTCAGTTTCTCGGCCGAGCGCTTCGTTAAACTTGGGAGCACCTGGGTGCCGGTCAGTGTCACGCCGAAAACGGGCGACATGGCCAATGCCAGCGGGTGGGTGCCGGGCGAGCCGGTGTTCTCATGCGACCTGGGCCGCGGGCTGGTCACCGTGCAGGTGCAGAAAATCCTCAACGGTTATCGCCTCAACTATCGTGGCGTCCGGCTCGATGCACATGTCTATACGGCACGCGAGGCCGAGTTGGCAAAGCTGATGCCGGTGAAACTTGCCGCCGATACCTCGAAGAAACTGCTCTGTCCGATGCCGGGCCTGGTGATCTCGATTTCGGCGGATGTAGGCCAGGAGATGAAGGCCGGTGAAACGCTGGCCGTCGTCGAGGCGATGAAGATGGAAAACATTCTCCGCGCCGAGCGCGATGTGACGGTGAAATCCGTCAACGCCAAGATGGGCGACAGCCTGGCGGTCGATGCGGTGATCATGGAGTTCGTGTGACTTCAGTTCACGTGTTGATCGAGGGCAGGGTACAGGGCGTGGGCTTCCGTGCCTGGGTTGAACGCGAGGCCAAGGTCAGACGCCTCGCCGGCTGGGTCAGAAACCGCCGGGACGGTGCTGTTGAGGCGGTGTTTTCAGGCGCCGAACCCCAAGTCCGCAGCATGGTCGAAGCCTGCCACCGCGGCCCCCGTCTGAGCCTCGTGCGAAGTGTCAAGACCTCGATCCATCCTGATGAAAACTGGACGGAATTTGCCATTTGGCCTACGGATTGACCCCACCCGGCGCGTCATTCCAATCACGCACCAGTGCTCAATCGCCAAGCTCTGCACCCATGCGCCGACCCGTGCCACGGCATCGGTTGGCCTTCAACCGTGAATGTCAACCGCAATGGGGTCATTCGATGGTCAAATTCCAAATTTCGACTTGGCATTCCTGGTTAATCACTTCAGAGACATGTTGCGCATTGCCTTCAATCTCAGGTTCGGCCTGAGCGCCGCCAGCGCTGGCTGGCTGCCAAGCGCGCTCCTGGCCGCCGCCGCCGCGCCATCGACGCTATAGGCAACCACGTCGCCGTCATATGTTGCCATGATGACCTGCCCATCCGATATCACCGGTGGGCTGAGATTGGTGACACTTTCGATTGTCGACCACAGCAGGCCGCCATATGATGCATCGTAGGCATAAACCCTGTTGAATATCTGGTTCGAAAACAGCACTCCATTGGCGATCGTGGCGCCATAGTCCGCAAAAGTCTGCACACTCGTCCACATGAGCTGGCCGTCGGTCGTGCGGTACGACCGCATGTTTCCGGAATTGTCATCGACATAAGCACGGCCGTTCGCGACGGCCAGTGAGGAGATATTGTTGGAGTCAACAGTGATCGGATAGCCCGGCAGGGCCACAGCGGTGCCTTCTCGATATCCATAAAGCTTGCCGTCGATGTGCGTGAAAAAGAGCTTGCCCGCCGCGACGCTGATTGCGGTTACGCTAAAGCCGGGAAAGCTCAACGGATATCCCGTCAACGCCGCGCCAGTGGCGATATCGACTCCGTAGACCGTGCCCCCGGAGCCGCCAGCATAGAGATGGTCGCCGGACATCGCTAGTGTGGGGAGCTCGGAAGCAGCCGGTCCGAGGATGACCGGGAAACCGGGCCTGGCAGCGCCGGTCGCCGTGCTGAAGGCATAGATCTTGTTCTCGCAGGAAAAGACGACAGTGCCGGCACCGATCATTGCTGAATAAGTGTTAGCTGTTGGGCTGCAGCCGGCCAGCGTCGCCGGAAAACCGGGCAGCGCCGCGCGCGTCGCGACATTGATTCCAATGGCTTTTTGAACGCCTCCCGCGGTCTTGCCCGCCGCATAGAGTTTGAGCCCCTGCACTGCAGGTCCGCCGACAAATGTATCGACGCCAAGGGTTAGCGGGTAGCCGGCGGCGGGCAGTCCAGTCTGCGCTGAGTAGGCATAGATCTTACCGGGAGATGATCGTGTAACAGCATAGACCACACCATTTTGAACGACGGGAGACGACTGGAAGGACAAGCCAGTCCTCTGCCGCCATCTCTCCTCAAGGTTGCCCACGTTTGATGTGTTGATCACGTTTTCGAAGGGATTGCTGCTTTGATGATTTCCTGACAGCCCCCTGTGCTGGGACCAATTGGTGCGCACCAGAATCGGCAGCTGCGCGCCGGTTCCGGCGTAACGCCGCATGACCGAAATCCAGTGTTGCTGAGGCGTTGCGTCCCTTGGCACCTTGATGACGCAAGACGCCGCTCCCGTAGTACTGGAGAAAACCAGGCATACGTTGGAGAGATCAAAATAGAAATCCACCGCCACCCCTGGCGGAAAGCCGGTTGCCGAAACCGTCACGCTGGCTGTCGGAGGGGCCTGGTCTGCCGAAAGGGCAATCGCTGGCGCCGCGGCTGCCGCAGAGGCCCCAAGAACGGCGAACAGAAGACCTAACAAACCCCGATTATGGATAAGCTGTGAGGTTGACGTGGCCATTTATCCTTGGCTTGACGGGCTTGAGGCCGTAGGCGGCGATGCAGGAGAGGATGTGGACGAAGGCATTGACGGGTGACCTGTGCCGCGAGTGCTCCAGTCCT
>JANPCS010000118.1:0-3911 GCA_031431065.1 Hyphomicrobiales bacterium
GCAATGCTTTCCGGGTGGAACTGCACGCCATGCACATTCATCGTCTTGTGGCGCAAGCCCATGATCAAGCCATCGGTCACCGCCGTCACCTCAAGGCAATCCGGCAGGCTTTGGGGCTCGACCATGAGCGAGTGATAACGCGTCGCGGTGAAGTTCTGCGGCACATTCTTGAACACGCCTTCACCGTTGTGATGTACCTTCGAAACCTTGCCATGCATGAGGGCAGGGGCGCGCACTACTTTACCGCCGAAGCACTGGCCCATCGTCTGCAAACCTAAGCAAACGCCAAAGATCGGAATGCTGGGCGCCGCCGCCGCCACCAGTTCGAGGCAGATCCCCGCTTCGTTGGGCGTGGCGGGCCCGGGTGAAATCACGATGGCTTGAGGCTTGGCCGATATCACCTGGCCGATGCTGATCTTGTCGTTGCGGTGAACCACCGTCTCGGCTCCGAGATCGCCGAGGAAGTGATAGAGATTATAGGTAAAGCTGTCGTAGTTATCGATGAGGATGATCATTGCGCCCTCCCGGCCCGGCCGGCAAAACGCACCGCATCCTCGGCGGCGCGGAACAGCGCCTTGGCCATGTTGACGCATACCTGAAGCTCGGCTTCCGGCACGCTGTCGGCAACCACACCGGCCCCCGCCTGCACATACATCTTGCCATCTTTCACGATTGCCGTGCGCAACACGATGCAGGTGTCCATCTCGCCGTCGGCCGAAAAATAACCGACGCAACCGGCATAGACGCCGCGCTTGTTGTTCTCGAGTTCGTCGATGATCTGCATGGCGCGAACTTTAGGAGCCCCCGAAACCGTGCCCGCCGGGAATCCAGCGGCCAGCGCATCGATGGTGTCATAGGCACCTGACAGCTTGCCCTCGACGTTGGAGACGATATGCATCACCTGGCTATAATACTCGAGAATGAACTGCTCCGTCACCTTGATCGAGCCGATGTCGGCGACCCGGCCCACATCGTTGCGGCCCAAGTCGAGCAGCATCAAATGCTCGGCTCGCTCTTTGGGATCGGCAAGTAGCTCGGCAGCCAGCGCCCGGTCTTCGGCGGGTGTGGCACCGCGCCGCCTCGTACCGGCAATCGGCCTGATCGAGACCTTGCCGTCGCGCACTCGCACCAGAATTTCCGGGCTGGAGCCAATGACCGCAAAACTGTCGAAGTCGAGGTAATATAGAAACGGCGACGGATTGACCCGCCGCAACGAACGGTAAAGCGCAAACGGCGGCAAGGTGAAATCTACCTCGAAACGTTGCGAAAGCACCACCTGGAAAATGTCGCCCGCCGTGATGTAGTCCTTGGCCTTCAGCACCATCGCCTTGTAGTCGTCAGGGCTGATGTTGGACGTGGGCTCGGCAATCGGTGCCGCATCCTCGCGCATCGCCAGATGATCGAGCGGCCGGTCGAGCGCATCGACGATGCCGCTGATCCGTTCGCGGGCACGGGCGTAAGCCACCCGCGGGCTGATACTGCGCTCGGCATAAACCGGCGAGGTGACGGTCACCTCATCGCGCACGCTGTCGAAAATCGCCATCACCGTCGGGCGGATGAACATCGAGTCGGGCAAGCCCAGCGTATCGGGGTTGGGCTCCGGCAGATCCTCCATCAGCCGTACCATGTCATAGCCCATATAACCGAAAATCCCGGCGGCCATGGGCGGCGCATCCTCCGGCAGCTTGATGCGGCTTTCGGCCAGCAAGGCCCGCAGCGATTCGAGCGGCGGCAGCACCAGGGGTTCAAACGGTCCCTCGGGGCTCACACCCGCCTTGCGATTGATCGAGGCTTGGCGGCCCTCCACCTTCCAGATCAGGTCGGGGTTCAAGCCGATGATCGAATAGCGGCCGCGCACCGCGCCACCTTCGACCGACTCCAGTAGAAAAGAATAACGCGCATTGCGCGCCAGCTTGAGCTTTGCGGAGACCGGCGTTTCAAGATCGGCGACGAGCCTGGTCGATACGATCTGCGAGTGCCCCGCCTCATAGGCGCGGGCGAAACTGTCGTAGTCGGGAGAGATAATCATCAGAGTGGTCCGGCATGGAAGTGAGATCGGGGGATTACTGCGTTTGCGTGCCCGAGATCTGCCGCCAGAGTGTTTCGTTGATTGAGACGCCGATTTCCTTTTGCAAGGCGGCAAGATAACTTGACAGGACTTCGCCGCCGGCCTGGCCCGCCAATTCACCGGCAATCGACTTCGATTCCGGCGAAGCAACATCGAAGGCCTGCAACAGCACGGCTTGCGACTGCATCACCTTGGCGCCCTTGCCATCGGCTTCGAGCGCATAGGCAAAGCCTTGCTCCGGCACCGCAAACAAGGCGGCCACCGCCGCGGGGTCGAAGGTGCCGTCGCTCTCGTTACGCTTCATGCCTTGCGCCGCTTTTACTTCCTCACCCGCTTCCTTGGCGAGTTCTTCCAGCACCGCGCCGGATTTCAGCCGCTCCACGAAAGCCTTGGCCTTTTCTTCCGATTTCGCCTTGAGCTTGTTGGCCGTCACTTGCGCCGTTGCTTCGGCCTTCACTGTTTTAAGCGGTTTCAACGCCGAAGGCACTACTTCGCGCACTTCATACCAGACATAGCCTTCATCAAGCGAGATGGCATCGTTCTCGACACCAACGTCGCTTTCGAATGCCGCCTTCAACAGCTGCGCCCGGTGCGGCATGTCGACGTCCGCCCCCGCCTTGTCCTTGCCCTCGGCATCGCTGGCGGCGACAATCCGGAACGGGATCGATTGCCTGGCGGCGATGTCCTCGAACTTGGCCGATGCGGCGCGGGCATCTTCGACCGCGTCATAGATCGACTGTATCTCCTCGCGCGCCCGCTCCAGCTTGAGCCTGTCAGAGAGTTCAGTTTTCACTTCTTCGAGCGTGGCTTGATGTTCCGGCATGATCTTGACCGCCTTCAAGAGCACCGTCGCCAATGCACCCTTAATGGGCTCGCTCACCGCACCTTCCGCCAAGCTGAATGCAGCGTCGGCTATCGCCGGATCAAAAAACTCGGCGCGCGACTTGCCGGCAAAGGTAATGTCGGCCTCGGCAAAGCCGCGCTCCTTGGCGATGGTGAGGAAATCGGCGCCCGCCGCAAGTTTCTCCTTTGCCGCCTTGGCCTCATCCAAAGTAGCGAAAGTTATCTGCAGGATGGTGCGTTTCTCGGGCGTCAGGTAGTCGGCCTTGTACTTGTCGTAGCCGGCCGTGATATCGGCATCGCTGAGCTCGATCTTCGCGGCGATGTCGGCTGGTTCAGCTTTCATGATGGCGATCGAGCGATACTCGGGTGCTGTGTAAGCGCCGGGGTTGGCCTCATACTCCGCCTTGATCTCGTCGGCGGCCGGAGCACTGACTTCGCTCTCCACGGTCTTCACCACAAAGTAGCGCGCATCGCGTTGCTCGTTGCGATGACGATAGAGCGCTTCGATCATCGCCTGGTTCGCCGTCACATTGCCGTCGGCCGTGCCCGTCAGGGCTTCGCGCAAGCGGTTGCGGCGTTCTTCGGCGAAGTATCCGGCTTCGCTGAGACCATTGTTGGCCAGCAGGCGCTTGAACAGATCGGCATCGAACTTGCCATCGAGACCCTGGAACGCCTGGTTCTGCATGACTTCCCGGGCCAGCATGGTGTCGGACACGGCGAGCTTCATGGCGATCGCCTGATTGTCGATGGCCGCCGACTGGATCAAGTTGTTGAGGATGGACCGGTCGATGCCCAGTTTGCGCGCATCCTCCGGCGTCATCGGCTGGCCCGTCTGGCGCGAGAAATTCTGCATATACTGCGTGAAGGCCCGGCTGAACTCCTGCGCCGAAATCTCGGCCTTGCCCACCGTCGCCAGAGCACTGCTGCCGAAATTGCTGAAGACATCGGCGATGCCCCACACGCCGAAGCTCACGGCCAGCAAGCCGATGAGGAGCTTCGC
>JANPCS010000119.1:0-3605 GCA_031431065.1 Hyphomicrobiales bacterium
CCAAGATTGCTCGTTCGTCACAAAGATTGTGGCTTTGTTATTGGCATAGTGATGATTCAAATCACGCGCGGCATTTGGTAAGTCCGAAATGGCTGGCACAATAATCTTCGGTTCTTCAAACGCTTGCCAATAGGCACAAGATCGAAGCTCCCAAAAATACTTGCCTTGATCGTGCCGTTTGATGAGCTCGGCGCGAAAAGCATTCATAAAACGATGGACGGCTGGAAACGACTCCGCGAAAACCTTCAAAGCCTTAGCGTCATCAAGTCCCGTCCAAGGATGCTTAACATTCTCCGATGACTCAATTTTGATCAACCATTGATCTTCGGGCTCCACGCGCCAGCGTTTGATGTCGCGGCCGCGCAGGAAGGGCTTGATGATCTCGGCTGAACTGGTGTGTTCGGCAATCAGCCGGTCCTTGGTCGGGCCGTCGATCACGAAGGCATCGTTGAAACCCGTCAGGACGCCACGATAGAAGCGCCCTTCGACATATTGGCCGAGCGGCATGCCCGCCGCGCGGATGCGCTCCAGCAGCCCGCGCCTCGCCTGCGGCTCCAGTTGCCAGCCCTCGGCAGCAAGCGCTTTCTGCGGCATGTCGAAGCCGATCTCGTCCACCAGCTTCGAGAAGCCGGGAATATCATCTTTGTTAAGTTCCTGCGGCCAGTTCATCACCCTTAAGAAGTCTTTTTCGCCCGGCGCAGGCACCGGCGCATCGCGCCGCGTGGCAATGACGATGGTGGGATAGGCGATGGCATCGAACACCTCGGCATCGCCGAAATCAACGATGCGGCGCAGCTCCGTCTGCCGATTCATCCATCCCCGCAGGTTCGTGCCATATTTGGCGCGATACCATTTGTTCGAGGTGATGTAGGCGAAGGAGCCACCGGGGTTGAGAAGCTCGACGCCGCGCTGGATGAAATAGACGAACAAATCCGCCGTGCCGGCATAGGCGCCGACCGGATTCCCCTTTTTGTCCTTGCGGCCATAGTGCTTTTCGAGCGCGGCTTTCTGATCCTTGATCGCTTCCTGCCGCACATAGGGCGGGTTGCCGATAACGAGATCGAAGCGTGACGACAGGCCGAACATCCATTCGGGATCGAAGAAAGGTGCTGCGGCGTTCTGATCGAATGGATCCCATGCCGCCATCAGCTTCGCATCGGCTTCCGGAAGGCCGCGATCGGATTTCAGAAGCTCGGCCAGTTCATCGCGCAGCCTGGCGATATCTTCGCGGCGCAGTCGCTTGGTCTTGGCGGTGCGGGCGCTGAAATAGCGCGCGTTCATGGCCCGCAGTTCCGCTTCCTTGCCGGCGATCTCGGTGTTGCGGAAGAGATCGGCCTGTGCCTTGCGCTCAATGGGGATCAGACTATTGGCTGCAACGAGCTTTGTCTCAAGGTTCGGCAACGCCGTGATGTTGGCGTTGTCCTGCTCGCGGTCAATCTTCTGGCTCACCACGAGCGAGATGAAGAAACGCAGCTTGGCGATCTGCACCGCGATGGGCTGGATATCGACGCCGAACAGGCACTTGTCGATGAGATAGAGTTTGCGGGCGTAATCCGGCTTGTTGGCGTCCGAGAAATCTCGGTCGAGCTTGACCAGCGCGGCTTCCGCCTCCTCGATCTCGGTTTCCCGGCGCGAGGGATCGGGCGTTTGCTTCGCCGCCGCCAGGCAATTTCGAGTGGGCCGCGGTTCTGTGCCTTCCAGCGCGCATTGTCCGGGTCCAGCCGGTGCAGCACATGGATCAGCTTCTGCAACAGGCCCATCGGGAACGCGCCCGATCCGCAAGCCGGGTCCAGCGCCTTCAGATTGTCAATGGCGGTGATCAACGCACCGGTTTCCGCGCTTGAGAACGGATTGCCGCTTTCCTTGAAGGACAGAAGATCACGCAAGCGCGGACCTGGATCGGCGCTGCCCGCCGCTGTGTTGCTATTGGCATGTAGCGTCCCAGCGAGATCGAACTCGCCCGGCATAGCCATGTCCAGTGCCTGCTGGCGCGGCTTGGCCAGCGTCGGCTCGGCGAGCCTTGCCGCCAGCCGCCGTTCGAAATAGGCCACAAGCGCCGCATCGACCATGTAGTCGACCACTTCGCGCGGGGTGTAGAACGAGCCGGATTTCTTGCGTGCAGTGGTGCGCGTGTCGGCGTTGTAGCTGGCTAGCAAGTTTTCAAACACCTTGCCCAGCAGTTCAGGATCGAGTGCCACCTCTTCCTCGACCGGTGTGTTCTCCTCAACCGTGAATTTGTAGCGGGAGAAGAGTTCGATCAGGCCGTCGGCCTCATAGGTCTTTCCCTTGGTGTCATATTCCTCGTTGAGATCGACCTTCTCTTTGGTGGCGAAGAAGATTTTGTTCGGCACTTTGAGCGGATTTTCCGGGCGCTCGGAAAAGCCATCGATGCGGATGATTTTGTGCTTTCCCTCGTGGACAAGCCGCTGTTTGAGTTTGTCGTTACGCTCCAAATCGCGCTCCGAAATCTCACGATCCAGGCATTCAAAAAGGCCACCGTTGAGAAACGGCATCTTTCTGAACAGGCCAAGGGCCTTGTCGGGATCGCGGAAGGCGTCTTTGTAGCGATAGGCAGTGTGCACGAGGTATTGCCCATCCAGCCCGCCGCCGCTGCCCTTGGTGCGCCATTTGCGATCCTCGGACATCTCGGTATTGAGCGTGGCGAAGAACAAGTTTTGCAGTACCGCCTTGTAATAGGCGCTGCCGTCGCGGTGGGTTGCGGGCTCCTCGTTCAGCAGCGCCTTAAGCTCGGCCGGATCAAACAAGGCGTTGGGCACGAGGCCCTTTTCCTTGATGAACCAGACGAAGATCAGCCGGGTGAGCAGCCGGATAACGGCGATCTGGTTTTGCTCGTCGCGCTTTTTTTGCCTCCGTCCCGATGCTTGCTGCCGGGAACGTGACCTGCTTGACCGACCAGAAGAACCAGTTGGCGAGTTCGCGATAGAAGCGCGTGTTCAGCGTCTGCGCCGACAGCGCCTCGATCCAGCCGTCATAGAGGTCGCGGAAATTGGTTGGCGTGCCACGGCCGCGCACCTTCACGGCAGAAAGTGCGATATCGCAGAGGATATCGACATGGGCGCGGTGTGGCGATGAGAGGTTGATATCCTTTACGATCGAGATGCGCATCTCTACTACATCGCGGGAGCCGTCCTTCTTGTTCGGGCGGCGGTCGATGACAGCGAGCGAGGCAAAGCCGCTATGCTTGAACAGGATCAGCGCCGGCATTGGGAACAGACGGTTGATCTCTCGTGTGATGCCCGCAAGGGCGCTGCGGCTCCAATCCTCATCGACAAGCTCGATGGCGAGAAAGACAAATGATTCAATGATTGAGGTCCGAAAATCTTGCTGGCTCGCGAACAGGTCGCGATTGTCCTGAGCGAGGATTGGGATTTCGTCGTTGGTGAGCTGGAAGAGGAAGTCAACGCGCCCCCACTTCTCGACTTGCGCTTCGTTCTTGGTGGCCAGCTTGCCATCCCGGTCAACGAATTTCAGGAAGGACGATGGCGCACCATCAAGATCGGCGGTCTTGCGGCTCACGTAACCCAGCGCGCCGAATAGCTCGGTTGCGGCATCCTTTGTGGTCTTGCTCACGAGCGCCTTCAGCG
>JANPCS010000120.1:0-3604 GCA_031431065.1 Hyphomicrobiales bacterium
TCCCACTTGTCATTGGGCTTGGTGAAAGTTTCGCGGATGTTGGCCCAGTTCTTCAGAGCCGAGGTCGGGATCGCCTGGATCTTCTCGGTGGCGATCACCGCCGGCAGACGCTCGCCGATGGTCTCCCATACGTCATAGGCACTCGTGCCCGAGAGCAATTCGGTCTGGGTGTTGGGGAAAATATCGGCCTTGCCGGAAACGGCCTTGACGCCGGACTTCTCCTTGAACTCATTCAGGATGCGCTCCTGCACAGTGACCGACAGGCCCACGGTGCGAAGTTCCTGTTCGGCGAGGCCTGCGGCAAAAGCCTGTTGGGCACCCCAGGGCGAGAACGGCACACCGGCCGCCACCGCCATGCTGCCGGCGGTCCCTTGCAGGAACCGGCGCCGGGAAAGATGATAGTCACGCATTGTATTCTCCTCCTAGTCGTTTGCAGTCAAAGTGTAGTTCGTTTCGACGTTCTCTGCCTCGTCAGTACCGGCCGACGAGGAGGCCACCGTCAACCACCACCACTTGCCCGGTCATGTAGCGAGCGGCGTTGGATGCCAGAAACTGGATAACATCGGCGATGTCTTCGGGCTCGCCGATACGGCCCATCGGAATATACGCGCCCGCCTTGTCGGCGTCGGGTCCAACGGAATGTTCTTTGGAAAGCAGCTGAGCGGTGCGGATGTAACCAGGCGCAATGCCGTTGACGCGAATGCCGTCACGCGCCAGTTCAACGGCCAGCCCGCGCACCAGGCCTACGACACCAGACTTGGCGGCGGAGTAATGCACATGCTCGTCCCAGCCATAGGCAACGCCCATGATCGAAGAGACGCAGACGATCGCACCTGCTTTCGCTTTTTTCATGCCGGCAAGGGCTGGCCGCACCACACGGAAGATGCCCTTCAAGTCGATGTCAAACGTATGATCCCACTTCTCATCGGAGAGCTGCGCCAGCGGCACTTTGTGGGCGATGCCGGCATTGGCGACGATGGTTGAGATGGCGCCGTGGGCCTTCTCGATCCGCGCCACCACTTGATCGGCCTCGGCGGTCGAACGCACATCGAGCCGGTGGAATTCAGCAACACCGCCAGCCGCGGCGATTTCGGCAACAACGGCGCAGCCCTCTTTCTCGAGAATGTCGGTGACAATCACATGGTGGCCCCCTCTGGCGAAGGCTTTCGCCGTGGCGCGCCCAATGCCAATGCCACTACCGGTAATCAGCACCACACCGCTCATAACATCACGTCTCCGGAATTGGGGCCGATGGTCTGGCCAACGAACAGCGAGGCCTCGGGCGAGAGGAGGAAAGCGACTGCCGCCGCAACCTCCTCGGGTTCGCCGAAACGGCCAAGCGGCAATTCCGCTGCCTTGCGGGTGCGCCAGGTTTCCGACAAGCCCATCACCAACGGCGTGTTGATCGGACCCGGCGCCACGGCGTTGACGCGCACGCCATCGCCACTCACTTCGCGGGCCAGCGACTTGGTCATGCCAATGATCGCCGCCTTGGCGCCCGAATAGTGGACGAGATCGATGCCGCCGATCTGGCCGAGCTGCGAGGCGATGTTGACAATGGCGCCGGACTTGCGCGCGATCATGCCACGCAGCACGCCACGAATGCATAAGTAAGTGCCGCGCACATGCACCGCGAACATGCGGTCGAATTCGGCCGGCTGCAGGTCAACGAAGCGTGACTGGTGCACGTGACCGGCGTTGTTCACCAGATGCGAGCACGGGCCGAACTTCATGTCGCAAGCGGCAACGATCCGCGCGACATCGGCTTCCATCGAGACGTCGCCGGCAACGGCATGGGCGGACTTGCCGATTTCGGCTGCGACCGTCTTGGCCGCATCGAGCCGGAAATCATTGACGATGACGTTGTAACCATCTTTCGCCAGCCGTTGCGCAATGGCGCGGCCGATGCCGGATCCGGCGCCTGTGACAATGGCATTCCTCATGCGATGTCTTCCTGCATCGCGCTCTTCCTGGCGCGGCGGACGCTCAAGCTCATCAGGATGGCGTAGACGGCGAGCAGCGCGAAGGAGAACACAGTGGTGAGCACGCCAAAGGCAAAGACATTGGGATGAATTTCGACCGAGAAGGTTCCGTAGATGGCGAGCGGCAAGGTCTGGTCGCGGCCCGATGCAAACAGGGTGCGCGAGAATTCGTCATAGGACAGCGTGAAGGCAAACAGCATGGCCGAGAGCACGCCTGGGAAAATCAGCGGAAAGGTCACTTTGCGGAACGTGCGCCACGGCGAGACGCCGAGCGACCAGGCGGCCTCTTCAACAGAGCCGTCGAAGCGGTTGAGAATCGCCAGCATCACTAGAAAGGCGAAGGGGAACGTATAGACGACGTGGGTGACGAAGGCCGTGCTCCACCAATGACGCTCAATGCCAATGAAATTATTGGCCAGCAATGAGGTTCCAAGCCCGGTCAGCACGCCCGGCACCATCATGCCGAGCACGATGAGATAGAAAATGAAACCCGAGCCCTTGAACTTCTTGCGGAAGGCTTGCGCCGACATGACGCCCAGCACCGTCGAGGTCACCATGGTCATGAAAGCCAGCGTCAGAGAGCGGAACAGCGACTCACCTAGCGGTAAGGGCGCAATACGCGATGGCGGCACCAGTCCAAAGATGTGCCTGTACCAGTAAGTCGACCATTCGATGATGGGGAATTGCGGTCCGCCTTCAGGGCCCTGCTGGAAGGAGAGAATTCCCAGCACGAAGAACGGCCCGTAGAGGAATAGAATAAACAGCACCACATAGACGGCGAGGACGGGCTTGAGAACGCGGGACTCCATGTCTCAGAGTTCCCGCTTAAGGTCGACGATGCGCAGGAAGCCGGCGATCACCATTCCCATGACGATGGTGAGGATCACACCGGTCACCGAAGCCAATGCCCATTTGAGGGAACCCACCTGCGTCACGATGATATTGCCGAGCAGATTGACCTTGCGGCCCGATAGAGCGGCGGAAGTCGCGAATTCGCCGAGCACCATGACACTGACGAAGATGGCGCCGACGACGACACCGGGCAGGCTCAACGGGAAAATGATCTTGGCGAAAATGCGCCAGAAGCCGGCGCCCAGATCGCGCGCCGCCTCGATGACATTGGGATCGATGCGGCCCAGCATGAAGGCGATCGGCCCCACCATGAACACCACATAAATCTGCGTCATGCCGATGATGACCGACAGCTCGGTGAACAGCAGCGCCTCGATCGGTTGCGAGATGATGCCGGCCTTCTGCAGCAGAATGTTGATGGCGCCTTCCTTGCCCAGCATCGGGCGCCAGGCGAGCACGCGGATGAGGAATGAAGTCCAAAACGGAATGACGCAAATCACCAGCAGCACCGTCGAGAGTGTCTTGTTCTTGACGAAGAGCCCGACAAACAGCGCTGTCGGGTAACCGATGATGAAGGTCGTGGCGAGAACGATCAGCCAGATGCGAAGCGTGGTATACAGCGAGGAAATATAGGTATCGGAACCGAAGAAGGTCTTCCAGCTGGCGAGCGTCGGCGTCGGTTCGATCTTGAACGTCGTTTGCGTCCAGAACGACACATAGACGATGAGCAGGATCGGTGCGACGAGGAACAGCAGCATCCAGATAGCACC
>JANPCS010000121.1:0-11250 GCA_031431065.1 Hyphomicrobiales bacterium
CCACCGACTACGCCAACGGAGACACGACCATGGCCTGGAAGAAAGCCTATCACGCCAATTGCTGGGGCGAGCTTGGTGGAAACGCCGTCGGCGTCACCTCGATCACCCAACTCACCTATCGCACCTTCGGCGACATGGAACGGGCGATCCGCGAAATTGGTGCGGTGGGCTATACCGGCACCGAATTGTTCGACGGCAATCTGCTCGACTATGAAGGCCGCGAAGGTGACCTGCGCCGGGTTCTCGATGCCTCTGGGGTAAAGCTCGTCGCCACCTATTCTGGCGGCAACTTCATCTTCGACGACATCCTGGGTGAGGAGCTGGCCCGCATCGATCGCGCCGCCCGCGCCGCTGCGGCGGCGGGCGCCGAACACCTGGTGGTGGGAGGCGGTGCCAAGCGGGCCCAGGCTCGCAAGCCCGACGACATCAAACGCCTCGGCGCCGCCCTCGACAAGGTGGTGGCGATCGCCGGCAGGCATAGTCTGCGCGCCCATTACCATCCGCACCTCACGACCATTGTCGAGGGACCGGAAGAGGTGCGCGCCGTGTTCAAGGAAACCTCGATCGACTTCTGCCCCGACACGGCCCATCTGGCGGCGGGTGGCGCCGATGTTCCCGCCATGATCCGCGAGCATCGGGACCGCATTTCGTACGTTCACCTTAAGGGTTGGCAGAAGGATCCCTTCGCCTTCACGCCCATCGATCGCGGCAGCCTTGATGTCGGCGCCATCATCAGTGCACTGAAGGATATCGCCTTCGACGGCTGGGTGGCCTGCGAACTCGACAGCTGGCCCGACCCGAAGGCGGGGGCGCAAGCCAGTCTCAAATTTCTGAACGACGCCGAGCGGATCCGGTCCGCCGGCTGACGAGCCTCCTTGCGGACGGCTGCTGTTCCTCCCTGCGCCGGCCGTCCGCTTCTTCTTCAGTCCTCAAGAGATGGATGATGAAACATGACCAAGACTCTCAACGTAGCGATGATCGGCGGCGGCTTCATGGGCAAGGCCCACGCGCTGGCCTATGCGGCGATGCCGATGTTTTTCTGGCCGGCACCCGCCATCCCGCACCGCAAGGTACTGGTGGACGTCACTGCCGATCTGGCCGCGACGGGCGCCGCGCGCCTTGGCTTTGACGAGTCGAGCGCCGACTGGAAGTCGGTCATCGCCCGCAAGGATATCGATGTGATCGACATCGTGACGCCGAATGACAGCCATGCCGAACTGGCGATCGCGGCACTCAAGGCCGGCAAGCACGTGATCTGCGAGAAGCCGCTGGCCCGCACCGGGGCCGAGGCCAAGACCATGCACGAGGCGGCCAAGGCTTCCGGCGTCATCCACATGGTCGCCTTCAACTACCGCCGAACGCCGACCGTTGCATTGGCCAAGAAGTATATCGAGGAAGGCCGCATCGGCAAAATCCTTAACTTTCGCGGCACCTATCTTCAGGACTGGTCGGCCGATCCCAATGGGCCGCTGTCCTGGCGTTTCCAAACTAAAGTGGCTGGCTCGGGCGCCGTGGGCGACATCGGCACCCATGTGGTCGATTTCGCCCGTTATCTGGTGGGCGAGATTTCCGCCGTGCAGGCGATGGTCCACACCTATGTGAAGGAGCGGCCCTTGCAGTCGGGCGGACTCGACAAGCTCGGCGCGTCAGACAAGAGCGGCCAAGGGCCCAAGGGCGAGGTCGACGTCGACGACGAGATGATCGCGCTGCTCAAGTTCCAGAATGGTGCTGTGGGGTCGATCGAGGCGACCCGCAATGCCTATGGCCGCAACAATTTCCTAACCTTCGAAATCCACGGCAGCAAGGGTTCCATCGCCTTCAACTACGAGCGCATGGACGAGCTGCAGGTGATGTTCGCCGACGATCCATCCGATGCACGTGGCTTCCGCACTGTCTATACTGGGCCGAACCATCCTTATGGTCAGGGCCTGTGGCCGATCCCGGCGCTCGGCATCGGCTATGGCGAGACCAAGATCATCGAGTGTTACGACTTTTTCACCGCCATCATGACCGGCAAACAGCCTTCGCCCAACTTCGAGGACGGCTGGCGAGTTTCGGCGATCGCCGACGCCATCCTCGAATCCGGCAGGTCCGAGCGCTGGGTTCAGGTGGCAAACTGAAAAAAGAGCGAGGGCACCATGACCTTGGCCCAGCCTCAGGTAGGAACCGGCGCAGCGACCCCGCTGCTCGAGTTCCGCAACATCTCGAAGAGCTTCGGTGCGGTGAAGGCGCTGCGCGATGTAAGCTTTGATCTGTTGCCAGGCGAGGTACATGCGCTGCTGGGCCAGAATGGCGCCGGCAAGTCGACCCTCATCAAGATCCTGGCGGGTGTCCAGGCAAAGGATGGCGGCAACATCCGTGTCAATGGTGAGGAGTCGGATTTCCGCACACCGGCGGGCGCGCGCGGTGCCGGCATCGCGGTCGTCTATCAAGAACTGAGCCTTGTTCCGGACATGTCGGTGGCCGACAACATGTTCCTCTCGCGCGAGCCGAAACGTTTCGGTCTCGCCGATCGGGCGCGCATCCTGCGCGAGGCGAGGGCCTTCCTTGAAGGCCACGGCTTCCCGCTCGACCCCAAGGCGGTCGTCCGTACACTGCCGTTCGCCTATCGCCAGCTCACCGAAATCGCCAAGGCGCTGCTTGGCGACGTCCGCATCCTGGTTCTCGATGAACCGACATCGGCGCTGTCGGCGGGCGAAGAGGCCACCCTGTTCAACGCCGTAGCCGAGGCGGCCAAGCGCGGAGTCGGCGTCATCTACGTGACGCATCGCCTGGGCGAGGTTTTCCGCCTGGCACAACGCGTGACGGTGCTGCGCGACGGCCGCAATGTCGCCACCTTCAAGGCTTCCGAGAGCGATATTCCCTCGCTGGTGAGCGCCATCGTCGGACCCGGCGATCAGCATGGCCGGCTTGCGACAGTGGTCGGGTTGGGACCACATGGTGAACAACCCTCGTCTCCCAATCTCGTACATCTGACCGAGGCGGAGGCGGGGGCGGCGCGAAAGGCACACTTTCGAATCGGAATCGCTCTGCATACTGGAGCTTCCGACTGGTCACGCCAGCAGCTGGCGGGAATCACCAAGGCCTTGCATGAGCTGGGCGCCGACCTGGGGCCGGTCGAGTACGCCGGATTCGATGCCGCAAAACAGATCGATCAAATCGTCGCAATGGTCAAGTCCCGTCCCGACGCAATCATTGCGATACCGGTCGATAATACCATGATGGCCGAGGCCTTCAAGAGCGCTAATGCGGCTGGCATCAAGCTCGTCCTGATGGACAACGCCCCGGCAGGCATGCGAGCCGGCAACGACTATTCCTGTGTCGTCTCCGCCGACAATATGGGAATTGGCCAGATCGCGGCGCAACTCCTTGCCAGCCATATCCCGGCGAACGGCACAGCAGCAGTTATCGGATTTGGGCGCGACTTCTTTGTCACCGTTCAGCGCGAGGTTGCCTTCAAGCAGTGGCTGGCCGACAATCGTCCGGATGTGACCGTTATACAGACAACCTTCGCCGACCCGAGTGCGGCCGGGCGCGTGGGGGCGGATTTCCTGGCCGCGCATCCCGAAGTCAGTGGCGCGTTCGTCGTTTGGGACGAGCCCGCCATGGAAATCGTCAAGGCGCTGCGGGCCCAGGGCAAAGCCGTCGCTATGACCACCGCGGATCTTGGCAGCGCGGCGGCCATGGAATTGGCGAGAGGTGGCATGATCAAAGGAATCGCGGCGCAACGGCCATTCGATCAGGGGGTTGCCGAGGCAGAAGCGGCAATTGCGGCGTTGCTTGGCAAACCCACGCCGGCATGGATTGCGATGCCGCCGGTTTCGGTGACCCAGCGCAATCTCATCGAGGCATTTGAAACCATCTGGCACACGCCGCCACCGGAGGAACTGGTTGCGGCCCATGCGGCGGCCAATCCGCCCGCCGCACCGAGCCAGGCGGCGCCTACTCCGATGAGCGGCGAAGACCGCGGACCGCCGGTTGTCGAACTGCGTGAGGCCAGCAACGACCGCCTCAAAGGTGTCACTCTCACAGTGCAGGCGGGCGAGATTCTTGGCCTCGGCGGGATGATCGGATCGGGGCGCACTGAAATCCTCGAAACGATCTTCGGTTTGCGCCGGGTGCGGCAGGGCGAATATCTCCTCAAGGGCAAGCCGGTGACGCTCAATGGTCCCGTCGATGCCATCCGCAAAGGTATCGCGCTGGTGCCCGAGGACCGGCATCTGCAGGGCCTGGTGCTCGATCATTCTATCGAACGCAATCTCGCCATGCCGCGGCTTGCGCGGCTGACTCGGGCCGGGATGTTCCTGCGCGGGCTTGCCAAGTCGCGCGCCGACGAAACGATGGGCGATCTCTCGATCAAGGCGCCCAACACGGCGACGCCGCTGAAGGCGCTGTCTGGCGGCAACCAGCAGAAGGTGGTGTTTGGCAAATGGCGCAACCCGACGCCGGACGTGCTGTTGCTTGACGAGCCGACGGCCGGCGTCGACGTCGGCGCCCGCGAACAGATCTATGCGCTGGTTCGCAGGGCCGCGGGGCAGGGGTCGGCCGTAATTGTTGTTTCCTCCGATCTCGGTGAGCTTGCCATGCTGTGCGATCGCATTGCGGTCGTTGCCGGCGGCACCATCAAGGCGGCCGTCAGTCGTGCTGACATCCGCAATGAGGAACAACTCCACCAATTGGTTCAGGAGATGCAGGGATGAACGCGCAAGCCATCGGCCTTCGGCAACCCGCCGTCATGCGCCTTCTGAAGAACACGGTATCTTCGGGCGGACTCCTCTATGTGGGCTTCGTGGCGCTGATCGTGATCTTCGCCTTCGCGTCACCGGTGTTCCTGACGCCGGAAAACTTTGCCAATATTGGCCGGCAGACAACGCTCGTTTCGATCATGGCCGTCGGCATGGCCATGGTGATCATCTGCGGCGAATTTGACCTGTCGGTGGGGTCGGTGATGGCGCTCTCCGGCGTTCTCGCAGCCCTGGCCATGCAGCGTTTCGGCGACGTGTGGGTGATCGGAGCGGTTGTGGCGATTGCGGCGGGCGCGGCCGCGGGTTTGATCAACGGGGCACTGACAACTGCACTTGGTATTCCATCCTTCCTGATCACGCTCGGCTCGCTCAGCATCGCCCGCGGCCTCGCCCTGCTGGTGACGGGCACCCGACCCATCAACATCCTGGACGAGAATTATTACACGATCTTCGGCGAGGGAACCGTTTTCGGCGTTCCCGTGCCCATCCTGTGGACCGTCGTGGTCGCCATCGCCGGCATCGTGCTGCTGCACTATTCGACCTTTGGGCGTCAGATCTATGCCACAGGCGGCAATGCCACGGCCGCCCGCTACACCGGCATCAATACGAAGCGCGTCAAGATCATCTGCCTGGTCATCGTCGGATCTCTCGCGGGGCTTGCAACCCTCGTGCTCACCGCGCGCTCCCATGCGGCGCGGCCTGACGCAGGTGCCGGCATCGAACTCGACGTCATCGCCGCGGTGATCCTCGGGGGTGCGGCTCTCTCCGGCGGGCGCGGCACCATAATCGGGGCACTGATCGGCAGCCTGATGATCGGCGTACTCAACAATGGCCTCAACCTGGTGGGCGTCGACCCATCGCTGCAACTCACGGTCAAGGGCCTGATTATCTGGTTCGCGGTGGCCATCGGACGTCGGCAGTAGGGCCATGGACAACGCCCTCACCATGGCACGGCGGCGTCCGCTGACAGCGGAAGGCATGCTGGTCTTCGCCTTCTTCGCCCTGATCGTTTTCTTCTCTTTTGCCTCGCCGGTGTTCTTCACTCCCGCCAACCTGTCGAACATCGGCCGGCAGACGGCGCTCGTCTCCATCGTGGCGGTTGGCATGACCTTCGTGATCGTCGCCGGCGAATTTGACCTCTCGGTGGGATCGACGTTGGCGCTGGCCGGCGTCGTCGCGGCGCTGGCGATGAAGGGCATCGCTCCCAGCTTGGTGGTGGGTGCCGCAGCGGCCTTGCTCACCGGGGCTGGCATAGGCTTCGTCAACGGGTTGCTCGCCACCGGACTGCGCATCCCGTCCTTCCTGATCACCCTGGGCTCGCTCAGCATCACCCGCGGCATCGTGCTGCTGATCACCGACACGCGGCCGGTGGTGATCACCAACCCGACTTATTTCCGCGTCTTCGGCGAGGGCCAGCTTCTGGGAGTGCCGACGCCCATCGTCTGGACCATCATCGTGATTGCCGGCGGCATTGCCGGGCTGCATTTCAGTTCATTCGGACGCAAGGTTTATGCAGCGGGCGGCAACCCGGTGGCGGCACTCTATTCAGGCATCCGCGTCGACCGGGTGAAGATCGCGGCGCTGACGTTGGCCGGCACGCTGGCCGGTCTTGCCGGCTTGGTGCTGAGTGCCAGGTCCCATGCGGCGCGGCCCGATGTGGGCGCCGGTTTCGAACTCGATGCCATCACCGCCGTGATCCTGGGCGGCGCAGCGCTATCAGGCGGCCGTGGCACCATCGTCGGCGCCATCATCGGCAGCCTGATCATCGGCATACTGAACAACGGTCTCGTTCTGATCGGCGTCGATCCGTCGCTGCAGATCGTGATCAAGGGGTTGATCATCTGGCTCTCGGTTTCGGCGAGCCGGCTGTGAAACGCCAACGAGGGGCGGCAATCCCGCCAGCCCAATATTGGAGGATGTCATGGAAACGAAATTCTTGATGGGAGCGACGAAGCGGCTGGCCTTGGCCCTTTTGATCGCCGCGAGCGCCACGGCTGCGGCCTACGCCAGCGGCTGCGATGTTGCCAACAAACTCGATCCGGCCAAGCTCATGCCGGCCAGCATCGTCGGCAGCGGGCCGTCCGGCGAAAAGTCTTCGACGGTCGATGCGGTGAAACTCACCGAAGAACAGGCGGCCAAGGCGAAGGCAGGAAAGTTCAGGGTCGGAGTGGTCATGCAGACCATGGACATCGACTGGTCGAAGCTGGTGGTCGCCGGAATTACCGACACATTGAAGAAGTATGACGCCGAACTCGTCGGCGTCACCAATCCGGGCTTTCAGGCCGATAAGCAGATCGCCCAGATTGGCGACATGATCCAACTGAAGCCACAGGCGATCATTTCCATCCCGACTGACAACACCGCCACCGCGGCTGCCTACAAATCAATCGGTCAGGCGGGGATCAAGCTCATTTTAATGCATCAAGTGCCGCAGGGCCTCAAGTATCCCACCGACTATCAAGCGGTAATTTCGCCAGATAACCGCGGCAATGGTCAAGTGGCGGCGGAGATCCTTTCGGCTCACATTCCGGACAAGGGCGTCGTCGGACTCATCGACTTTGGTGTAGACTTTTTCACCACGAACGAACGCACCCGGCAGGTTGAAAAATGGTTCGGCGAGAATCGTCCCGATGTGACGCTGAAGAAGGTGGAGTTCATCGACACCACCAAGGTGGGTGATGTCGCCGCCAACTTCCTCACGGCGAATCCGGACGTGCAGGGCCTTTACGTCGTATGGGATGCGCCGGCCATGCAGGTGGCGAGCGCACTGCGCGCCCAGGGCAAGGAGATTCCGATCGTCACTATCGACCTCGGCATCGAGGCGGGTATCGAGCTGGCGAGCTGCGGCCTGGTGAAGGGCATTGCCGCCCAGCAGCCATATGACCAGGGCGTGGCCGAGGCGGAGGCAGCTATCCAGGTGCTGCTCGGCAACCAGCCGCCGCCGTGGATCGTACTGCCTGCCGTGCCGGTGCTGCCGGGCAATCTGACCGAGTCCTATAAAAAGGTCTTTCACGAGGACCCGCCGGCGGAACTGAAGACCGCCTGTGTCGCCGACAACGGCTGCAAGTGACGGAACGAGGGCTGCCGGATCGCACCGGCAGCCCGGCGACCATTCAAATGGAGTTAGATCATGACCGTTTTACTCGATGCCTATGGTGGCGACGCCGGACGCAAATTCATGGCCACAGGGTTCTTCCGCATCGAAAAGGCAGAGGACCGCTGGTGGCTAGTCGACCCGGAGGGCTCGGCCTTCATCACCGTCGGCGTTAACCATGCGGACGAATCCAACCTCAAGTATCCCCACAACTCGGATATCTGGAAAAAGAAATACGGTTCGCGCGAGAACTGGATCAAGAACGGCGTCGTGAAGGACCTCAAGAGCTGGGGCTTCAACACCATCGGCTGGACCCAAGAATACATCAGCGGCGACTGGGGGGTGGCGCTCGACTGGTTCGGTGATCCGATCGACCTCGGGCATTCATCGACGCCGTGGTCGGCGGCCGACCTGAAGATGGCCGACATGCCCTATGTGCTGCAGATCACCGTGGCACAGATCGAGGACTGGCGCGGCCAGCCGTCCTTCCCCGATGTCTATTCGCACGATTTCGACGTCTACTGCGAATATCTGGCACGCAGCGTCTGCTTCGATCATGCCGACAGCAAAAACCTGATCGGTTACTTCCTGGTCGACATCCCGTCGTGGTTCCCGCATGCTAGTGGGCGGTTTTTCGACGGCTTCGCCGGCCTCACCGGCAAGGCCTACGATACCAAGCTCTACGATGTGGCAAGCAAGTACTACGAGACGATAACCAAGCACATCCGCCGCTATGACAGCAATCACCTGATCCTCGGCGACCGCTACAACGGCAACAAGGGCATACCCACGCCGCCGCTTCTGGCGATGAAGCCCTTCGTCGATATTTTGTCAATCCAGTATTTCTCTGGGGCCAAAACCGAAGACCACGCCAAGATGCGGGACGCCTTTGCCACCTGGCAGGAGATCACCGGCAAACCGGTGATCAATGCTGATCTGGGCAACTGGACCGCGACCAAACTCAATCCGAACCGCAGTACCGGACTTTCGTCGCAGGCCGAACGCGGATCGAACTATGGCGAGTCGTTGACGCCGCTGCTGAAAGAGCCTTGGTTCCTCGGCTGGCACTGGTGCGCCTATGTGGAGAATACCGGCCGCGGCTGGGGCATCAAGGACCCGTGGGACGAACCCTATGCGGATTTTACCGGCCCGCTAACAGAGTTCAACAAGCGAGTCTACGACACCGTTGCCTGATGACTGCACCGCCCGGCTGAATGCCGGGCGGTTTTCTATTGGCGCGACACTGGGCGGAAGCTAAGTTCATCGACTAGTTCGCGCATGTCGAGGGCCAGCCGCGCGAAGGCGAAACGTAGCGCGTAGAGGTGGAAGACTCCCGCCTCGGTGATGCCGCTTATACCACCAGACACTGCCAAGGCATTGATGCCGTGCCCGAGGCGCGTGACACTGACCTCGTAAGCGTGCGGATATTGAGGTGCCTGGCCTTCTTCGAAGCAACGGCGCAGGCTATCCAGCATCAGACGTCCACTGTCTCGCACTTCAGCAATTAGAGGACCGAGAGAAGTTCGGACCGGCTCCGAAAGCGGCTTTGCCACCAGACCGCTAATATCCAAGAGATCGCGTTGGACTTTCTGCAGACCGCTTTTGCAGCAAGGACAAAGTCCGTCGGCACGGTGCGGTATGAACTGGTTAGGCGATTGCGCGGATCTCATACTTCATCATACATCTTCCGTTCAAAGGAGACCAGAGTGTTGATGAAAAAATTCGCGCCGAGTCCCTGCCTACGGAAGGGGAGGGCATGCGTGTGGCCACCCAGACTCCGATGATTGAGACTGGTCGCGTGTTCATCCCGTATGATGTCCCTTGGCTCGATCACAACCTTCACGAGTTGGTGATGTTCCCGAAAGGCCGGTTTGACGATCAAGTCGATAGTACTTCTCAAGCCCTGGCCTATATTGGCGCTCCGACTCACTTGGACAACTGAATGGAATACGCTCGCATGAAAGCTCGGCGCGGGGAGTGGCTGCCCTCTCAGGGTGTTTGCGTAACTTTCGACTATTCTCGCCATTGTCAGGTTCGATGGGATAGATGTCGGCGTGGGTCTGCTCCGATGACGCGGGCGAGACGGGAAGGCGGCGGCGCCCGGCGGGTTGGACTGAGACGTTAACTGCCATCATTCATGGAGAGGATATGAACGTGATGGGTCAGTCGCTCGAGCAACACGGGGGGGAGCCGCCCGGAGCCCAGAACCGATGGCCAATCTTGGAATGGCAGGTTGGAGGTGACGATGGTCGAGCCGCGTTCATAGCGCAGCGAGAACACCTCGAACAGCAGTTCTGCGCCGGGCGGCCCCGACAAGACCGCCCTCGACATCGCGGGCGTGAACACCAACACCGTCGATGCCATCGACATCGGCGGCACAACTCTCGTCAACAACACCACATCAAGCGCGTCAAGGACTTCAATTCGCTGCTGCTCACCACGCTGTCGAACGGCGGGTCGGCGGCTTTATATTCACCGCCGACACCGGCAATCTCCATTATTCGGCGGATGGTGATTTCACCGCAGGCGGCACGCTGGTAGCGACCATCACTGCGAGCGGCAACACGGCCTGTACCAACGACATCGCGGGCTTCATGGTGGTATTGCCGTGATGAAGTCCAGACTGTGGGGCCGGTCGCTTAGGCCGCATCACAGCAGGCCCTTGATAAAATCGTAGGCCCGCTTGGCGAAGGCATCGGGGTCGACATCGCGGCGGTTGAAACCGATTTCCATGGTGAGATAGCCGTCGAAACCCGTCTTCTTGAGCGTTTCGATCAGGGTCGGAAACGAGCCCGTGCCTTCACCGGGTGGCAGCCTGTTGCTGTCGGCGAGATGGATGTGGACAAGGTCCTTGCCGAAGCGGTGCACATAGTCACTCGCTACCTCGTTGCGGTAGATCGTGTGATAGGTGTCGAACATCAGCTTGACGTTCGGTGCGCCAACCTCTGCCTGAAGCCTCAGCGCATCATCTGCGCTGTCGATCAGGTTGCTGTCGGCAGACGTTGGCTCGATGCACATGGTGATGCTGTGGGTCTGCGCAAATTGCGCGACCTCTTCAAGCGCCGCGCGGCTCCGGTCCCAGGCCTGCTCGCGTGTCGTGCCGAAGACCTGCCATCCCGCCACATAGAGCACGAGCTTGCCGCCCAACTCGGCACAGAGGGTGACAACCTTCTTGTATTGGTCGATGGCTCCGGCACGTTCCTCGGGGATGGGCGAGGCCACGTTGAAACCCGGCCCCCCGCCGGGAGCCGGGAGCATCGAGACCAATGCGATCTTGTTGTGCTCGAACAATTGCCTGATCTCGCGGCGCCGCTGCGCGCTTGTATAATCCGGATAGGCGTGCGGGCTCGCGGCACCCAGCTCGATGCCGTCATAGCCGATGGCTGCCAGCCTCGGCACCACCTCTTCCAG
>JANPCS010000122.1:0-5230 GCA_031431065.1 Hyphomicrobiales bacterium
GCGTCGCCGAATGCACCGGCGCCAATATCTTCTTCACGAGGGACGGCGCCATCCACACGCCGATCGCCGATTGTTTCCTCAACGGCCTGACCCGCCAGACGGTGATGGCCTTGGCCAAGGAACAAGGCCTCGAGATCATCGAGCGCCGCATCCTCCCCGACGAACTCCCGAGCTTCAACGAATGCTTCATCGTCGGTTCGGCAGCCGAAGTGACGCCGGTTTCCGAAATCGGCCCCTACAGTTTCAAGCCCGGCAACATCAGCCGCACCATGATGGATGCATACTCGAACGCGGTAAGGCCCACGGCGAAGGCGGCTTAATCTCGCCGCAAGGCAGCTGTGGAGCCTTTTTCCGTTTGCTCAGTCGAGGCGCCGGACATACACCGCCGTAAAATCGACAACGCATGTTTCAGATCCCGGATCGCCCCACGGGTTCTTGATCTTTCCGGTCAGTGTCACTGTTGGAGAACTTGAAGTGAGGTTTGAGGGAACTTGAGTCAGAACGGCGACGGAAATCGATTTTTGGGGCGTATAAGCATCCCAACCGAGACCGCCGGTGATCGTCTTTTGCAATGCGGGCGTGAAGTTAGCACCATCCAGCTTCATCGAAATTCCACCGAAATCGAAAATCCGGGTGATCGCCGCAAAATTGGCATTGCCGGCAACGCGAGGATGGAATTGAGTATTGTAACGATCACCCAATCTGCCTGCGTTGTTGCACTCCGGGCCGGAAACCTTGGTGAAATGCAGCAGTCCCCTGAAAAGGGTCTCAGCTTGCGCCGTGGCCATCATGGACATGACGAATACGATAGCAAAAATGAATCGGAACATATCAGTCTCCCTGCCGGAGTTGGGACACGTGCCGCGCGAAACGGTCACACGAACATCACCACACAAGCTGTTGGCGTTGTCAACGAGAAAGGCGATTTGCCTGTTGTTATGTCCGGTCGCCGCCTGCCGAGTTCTGCTTGTACCGTCACTAGGCGCGGTACTGGGACGATGGCGGTTTTCAGTTTTCCGGTCAAGCCGAGCCACAATGTTACTCTCGATAAATTCCGGCAGAACTTTCACAAATTCGAACTCTGGGAGGCGCTCTATTTATTGCCGTTGACAGGCAAAGGCCTGTCCGTGGTAAGTTGCCGCGATCAGGTGATCGACCCACGCGACTGAAGTGCATTCAAACACATTCGCAAGAGGGACCGTCATGGCCACTCCCGTTCGCTTCGGAAGAGAGTTTCTGATCAACACCAACACGCGATTGGATCAGGACGAATCCGCCATCACCGGCTTGGCCGACGGCCGCTTTATCGTGACATGGACCGATGACAGCGCCATATCGGGCGATACATCGGGATCCGCCGTCCGCGCGCAGATTTACAACGCCGATGGCAGCAAGGCCGGACTTGAGTTCCGTGTGAACAGCACGACGCTTGATGTGCAGAACCAGCCCGCCATCGCCGATCTTGACGATGGCCGTTTCGTCGCCAGTTGGACGGACAGCAGTGGTGGCATTGTGGTCATCCGCGCCCAGATGTTCAATGCCAACGGTTCCAAGTCCGGAACGGAGATCGTCGTCAGCGCCGCGGCGGGCGCCGGTGGCGAGGTTGATTCCGACATCACCGGGCTTGCCGGCGGACGTTTTGTTGTGACCTGGACGGATACCAACAGCGATACCGGACAGTCGGAAGTCTATTCGCAAGTGTTCAAGTCCAACGGCGGCAAACTGGGCACGGCGGAGCTTGTCCACCAAGGGACCGGCGAACACTCCAATTCGACGGTCACCACCCTATCCGATGGCCGTTACATTGTGATGTGGGATGATCTCAGCAGCCTCGGGGCCAACGAGGTCAAGGGGCGGATATTCAATGCCAGTGGCTCGCCTGTTGGCGACGAGTTCGTGGTGAATACCAGGCTCCCCGACACCCAGGACCAGTCGGATGTGGCCGCGCTGAGAGCTGGCCGCTTTGTGGCGGTCTGGGTCGATAAATTCGCGGGAAACTTCGAAATCAAGGCACAGCTGTTCGACGAAACTGGTGCGAAGACCGGGCTGGAAATTTTGGTCAACAGCACGGCAGGCCAGACCAATCAATTCGATCCGGCGATCAGCGCTCTTGCTGGCGGAGGATTTGCCGTGACCTGGACCGACGACAGTGCAACAGGCGGCGATACGTCGATGCAGGCCATCAGGGGGCAATTGTTCGACGCCGGCGGCAGCCCATCGGGAGCGGAATTCCTGGTCAACACCAAGACGGCGAATACCCAGTATCAGTCCACCATCACCGGCCTGGCCGACGGGCGTTTCGTCGTGTCCTGGTCCGACTTCAGCGCCAGCGGCGGCGATACCAGCGGCTATGCCGTGCGCGGCCAGATTTTCGATCCGCGTGAAAAAGCTGTCAATCTGACGGGAACATCGCTTGCCGACCAATGGGTGGGCACCCGCTTCAACGACAAGATGGCAGGAGCCGGGGGGAACGATGTTTTGCGCGGCGAGAATGGCGCCGACACAATCGATGGCGGCAACGGCAATGACCGCTTGCTTGGCGGCAGCGGCAACGACAAGCTGAGCGGCGGGATTGGCCGCGACAAACTGACGGGCGGAAATGGCGCAGACGATTTCATTTTTGCCAGGGAGGCTGAGGTGGGCATCGGCAGCAGCCGCGATGTGATCACCGACTTCGAGCACCTGGCGGATGACATCGACCTCAGCGGCTTCATGGCGGGCGGCGAGTTCATCGGCGCCGCCGCATTCGGCGATGTGGCGGGCCAGGTCCGCTACACCAAGTCGACCGGCATTCTGCAGGGTGATGTCGACGGTGATGGCACGGCGGATTTCGAAATCGGCATCGCCAACAAACCGGCGCTCACTGCAACCGACTTCATTTTCTGAGCTGGCTGAGCCAGTATGGCGGCCTGACCGGAGAATCTCGATATCGCCGAAACTGACCTCTACTTACCCATCAAGCGCCACCTTGAAGCCCAGGGCTACGAGGTGAAGTCGGAAATCAAGTCCTGCGATGTCGTGGGCTTGAGGGCTGAAGAAGCGCCGGTCATTGTCGAGTTGAAGCAGGCGATGTCGCTCGCCCTGCTCTATCAGGCTGTCGACCGTCTGGCCGTCACCGGGCATGTCTATATCGCCATTGCCCGCCCGAAACGCGGCATCGCGTCTTCAGCTGTGAGACTCTGCCGCAGATTGGGGCTGGGCTTGATTGTCGTGACGGTTTCCGGCAGCGTCGAGGTGATGGCCGATCCGGTTCCCTACAAGCCACGGCTGAATACCAGGAAGCGCGGGCTGCTGCTCAAGGAATTCAATGCCCGCAGCGGCGACCCCAATCTCGGCGGCTCGACGCGAACCCCGCTGATGACCGCCTACCGCCAGGACGCCATCAAATGCGCCGAGCATCTGTCCGTGCACGGACCAACCCGCATCCGCGATCTCAAGAACGCCACCCGCGTCGATCGCGCCGCCGGCATTCTGCGCGGCAATGTCTACGGCTGGTTCCAGAAAACCGGCCGCGGCACCTACGAGCTTTCGTCACAGGGTCGGGCAAGAGGCTGATGGCGGGTGATTTGGCTAGAGATCGACAGCCCTCGCAGCCAAATGCTCGGCAAACGCTTTCACCTTCGCCGGAAGAACGTCCTTCACCGCGCCGATCGCCGGACCGTTCAGTGCAAAAGGGCAATAATGCACCCACATCAACCGGTTCGCGATGGAGCCGAAGTGTCCCAACAGCTTTCTTATCTCGCGGTTCTTGCCTTCGGTGAGCACCCAACCGCACTGAAAGTGGACCCTCATCTCGGGCGCCCGATGCCGAACCAGGTTCGGCGGGAAGCTGCCGTCGTCCTTCTATGGCCCGCGCACCGTTGTTGCAGAACGGCCTTTCGCTCGCGAGATAAACTTCCGGTCGAATGTCACGAATGCATCGCACCCCCCAGCCGCGGCAAGATGCAACGCGTCGGCGAAATCCATTCCTCCTTCGGCAAGGTCCAACGCCTGCGCAAGTTGCGGCGGGTCTTGCACGGAGACCAGCGGCAAACCCGCGAAAGCGCGCAAGGCGCCGACGGTATCGTTGCGCGTGAACCCATAAACGCTGCGCAACACCCATTCGCTTTCGAGCAGAACAGTATGCGAAACGAAGACGCCGGATTTCTCGACCAGCCTTCGGGCGCGGGGCGATTGTTCGGGATGATCGCCCGTGACAAACCGCACCAGCACATTGCTGTCAATCGCCAGCATGCCGCCGCCGGGCCTCCGCCAGAATGCCTCTGTCCATGGCTTCCGGGGATTTCGGACGGCCCTTCACGCGCAACATGCCGTAAACATCGTCTGAACTTGTCCGGGCAAATGCCGGCAGCGCCCGCAGGAGGACACCCTCGCCGGTATCTTCGACAATCAGCTTCGTGCCCGGCCCCCACCGATGACCGGCCCGGATGGATTTGGGCAGAATGACCTGACCCTTGGTTGAAACGACCGTCGTTTGCGGTTTCGTAGCAGGCATGAAACACTCCGCCGTAAGACGAAGGTAAGATAGTGGAAATTTGTGAAAAGCGCAAGCGGCACACCTTCAGATTTTGGTGCCGCGCCCTTCGAGATGCTCGACAAACGCCTTCACCTTCGCCGGTGCCACTTCCTTCACCGCGCCGATCGCCAGATCGTCCAGCGTGAAGGGGCCATACTGCACGCGGATCAGGCGGTTCACCACGCAGCCGAAATGCTCCATGAGCTTTCTGATCTCGCGGTTCTTGCCTTCGGTCAGCACGCAGCGGTACCAGCTGTTGGAGCGCCCGCTCTTGCCATATTCCTCGACGAACTCAGCGCCACGGTAATCGACACCGTCGATGCTCACGCCTTCGGCCAGCTGGGCGATTTGCGCGGGGGTGAGCGCACCGCGCACCCTGACGCGGTAGACCCTTGCCAGAGCGTTATCGGGATTCATCATCGCCTGCGCCAGCGGGCCATCGGTGGACAGCAGCAACAAACCCTCGCTGTTGACGTCAAGGCGTCCGATATTCATCAAACGCGGCAATGACGGTGCCTTCATCGCCGGAAGGTCGAAGATGGTGGGCCGCCCCTTGTGGTCGCGGTGCGTCACCAGCACATCGATCGGCTTGTTGAGCATGAACAAGCGCGGCAGCGGCTTGGTCTCGGGCGCGACAGGCTTGCCGTCAAGACTCACCTTGTCGCCCTCCTCCACTGGAGTCGTGGCAAGAGCCGTGACGCCATTCACGCTGAC
>JANPCS010000123.1:0-2105 GCA_031431065.1 Hyphomicrobiales bacterium
GTCGCCCTTGTAAAGCTTGATGGCCATCAGAGGGTCCCGCCGATCGTCAGATTTTTGCAGTAAAATGGTGCCCTGAAGAGGACTCGAACCTCCACGATGTTACTCGCTAGTACCTGAAACTAGTGCGTCTACCAATTCCGCCATCAGGGCATTCCGGGGCGTCTCTTAGTGTGGGATGGGGGGTGTGTCAACCAAGGCTCTGCGGCGGATGTGGGTCAGTCAGCACTTTTTGGAACTAGGTCAAGACCATAGTTATTTTGGCGCGGGATGCACGGTATCTTGACTGAATGAGCCTAACTCGCACCACAGTAAAGGATAGAGGTGCGGATAGTCGGCTTTCAGGTAATCGTTGCGGAATTTGACCGTCAAATTGCACTCTTCCAGATTGTCCGTACTTCCGGTGATCTCCCCGATGGGAGAGCCCGCGGCCGTATCCGTCAGCAAAAACCGCTTGAATATGGTAACAGGTTCAGCGGCACTTGCAGGGGAAAGAAGGGCAAGCAGTCCAATTGCGGTGAGAAGCGGGCGTCTCGGTTTCCTGTCGGTCATGATAGCTTGCGCCAAGTGACATAATCCCTCGTGCAATTCCATTTGTACACGATGTGGCCGCAATCGCACTTATGTTCGCCGCGATCACGTTCCGGAAAATCCTTATACTCGGCCAGCCAGCATGCACCGCACTTTTCGCAGCGGAAGTCCTGCTTTCCCGTTCCCCATGTAGCCATGCAGAGAAGATGGCATGAATCGGCATAGGTTTCCATGGTAGTCAAGATCGCCCGATTTCAGACTGACCCGCTACCTCTACGGTGGACATGAGGCGGTTTTTTGGAAGACGGCCCGCCAGCGCTTCACCTTTGCATCCTTTACGCCATGGCGCTAAAAGCCTCTGCGACTCTTTTCACTCGAGGTGGCATCCCGTGCTCGTCCAGGCGTCCGACAGACTTATCACCATCATTGGCGGCTCGGGCTTTCTCGGGCGGCACATCGTGCGGGCGTTGGCCAGGCGCTCCTATCGCATCCGGGTGGCGTGCCGCAGGCCCGATCTTGCCGGCCACCTGCAACCCTTGGGAACGCCGGGCCAGATCATGGCGGTGCAGGCCAATGTGCGCTATCCCGCTTCAGTCGCTGCGGCTTGCGATGGCGCCTTCGCGGTCATCAACCTGCCAGGGGTTCTTTACTCCAGCGGCGCCCAGAGTTTCGATGCCGTCCATGCCTTTGGCGCCGAAGCCGCCGCCAAGGCGGCACGGGCCGCCAAGGCGAGGGTGTTCATTCAGATGTCGGCCATCGGTGCCGATGAAAACGCCACGTCGAACTATGCCCGCAGCAAGATGGAAGGCGAGAAGCGCGCCCGGGCGGTTTTTCCCGGCGCCATCGTGCTGCGCCCCTCGGTGGTCTTCGGGCCGGAAGACGATCTCTTCAACCGCTTCGCCGCCTTGAGCCGTTTCGCGCCCGCCCTGCCGCTGATCGGCGGCGGCAACACCAGATTCGCGCCGGTTTTCGTTGGCGATATTGCCGAGGCTGTTGCCCGGCTGGTTGACAAGGGCGAAGCGGACGGCCGCACCTATGAGCTGGGCGGTCCGCGCCAGCTGAGTTTCAAGCAGCTGATGCAATTCACCCTCGACACGATCGGCCGCAAGCGGCTTCTGCTGCCGGTGCCGTGGGCCATTGCCACGATGAATGCCGCTGTGCTGGGGCTGCTGCCAAAACCATTGCTGACCAGGGATCAGGTGGAATTGCTCAGATCAGACAACGTCGTGAGCGAGAAGGCGCGGCTTGAGCGGCGGACACTCGAAGGCCTGGGGATTTCAGCTTCCGGGATCGAAGGCATCGTTCCAGGCTATCTCTATCGCTACCGCAAGGCCGGTCAGTTCACCGCGCCCAAGGGAATTCCAGAATAAATCACTGCCAGAAGACCAACACCGAGCAAGACCCGGTAAACGGCGAAGGGCAGGAAGCTCATGTGGCGCACCAGCTTCATGAGAATGGTGATGGTGCCGAGCGCCACAAAAAACGTCAGGACGGCGGTCAGCAGAACGCTGAAGCTGATGCTTTCACCGTTGGCAAAAGCATCGCCCAGCTTGAGAACGCCCGCACCGGCGATCGCC
>JANPCS010000124.1:0-9574 GCA_031431065.1 Hyphomicrobiales bacterium
CCGGCATTGAAACCGTCTACCAGAACCTTGCCCTGTCGCCGGCCCTGTCGATTGCCGACAACATGTTCCTGGGACGCGAAATCCGCAAACCCGGAGCACTTGGTTCCTTCTTCCGCATGCTGGACCGCGGCACCATGGAAAAAAAAGCCCGCGAGAAGCTCTCGGAATTGGGCCTGATGACCATCCAGAATATTTCGCAGGCGGTGGAAACGCTCTCGGGCGGCCAGCGCCAGGGTGTTGCCGTGGCACGCGCCGCGGCCTTCGGCAGCAAGGTCCTGATCATGGATGAGCCGACCGCCGCATTGGGCGTGAAGGAATCGCGCCGTGTGCTTGAACTGATCCAGGACGTGAAACGGCGCGGGCTGCCGATCGTGCTGATCTCGCACAACATGCCGCATGTCTTCGAGGTTGCCGACCGCATCCACATCCATCGCCTCGGCAAGCGTCTCTGCGTCATCGACCCGAAGGACTATTCGATGTCCGACGCCGTGGCCTTCATGACCGGCGCCAAGGCGCCGCCAGCCGAGCTTCTGGCAGCCTGAGGACGGGGATCACGTCTTGACCGATCTCAAGGCGCTTGCCGCCACACTCCGTGACAGGGCAGGCGATGCCGGGCGCTTCATGGTGGCGATCGCCGGAGCCCCTGCTTCGGGCAAATCCACCACCGCCGCAAGGCTTCGCGACGAACTTGTCGCCTTGGGCGAAAGCGCTGTCGTGGTGCCGATGGACGGCTTTCATCTCGATGACATCATTCTCAATGCGCGGGGTCATCGCTCGCGCAAAGGCGCCCCCTTCACCTTCGATGTGGCGGGTTTCGAAACGCTGCTGAAGCGCATCCGGGCGGGCGAGCCGGAGATTTTCATACCGGTCTTCGACCGCTCGCTGGAACTGTCGCGCAATGCCGCCGATATCGTCGCGGATAGTTCGCGCTTCATTCTGATCGAGGGCAATTACCTGCTGCTTGGCGAGCCGCCATGGAACAGCCTGCGCAGCCTCTTCGACTACGCCATCTATCTTGAGGTGCCGATCGAGGTGCTGGAGCGGCGGCTCATTCAGCGCTGGCTCGACCACGGCTTCGACATGGCCTATGCGACGAACTGGATCGCCTCCAACGATCTGCCCAACATCCGCGAAGTGATCGCCAAGAGCGGCGGCGCCGGCCTGGTGATTTGACAGGGACTATGTCCGGTCATACAACCGGACATATGACGAAGATCACCCAGAGGAGAGCCACCGCCAATCATCGCAAGCGCATCCGCGCCAAGGGTCTGGTGCGCGTCGAAGTTCAGGTGCCGGCCGGTGACGCGGCATTGCTGCGCGGCCTGGCGGAACGGCTCCGGGCGTCCGATCAGTCGTCGGAGGCGGCACGGGCCGGACTCAAGTCGGCGGTTGAGACACAACCGCAGCCCCAGTCGGCGCTCGACATCTATGCATCCGACCTGCCGGATGAATATTTTGAAGGCGTGTTCGATCACGTGCGCACGATCAGCAAGCGCAAAGTCGATTGGTGAAATATCTCATCGACACCAATGTCATTTCGGAGTTCCGCAAGAACCAGCGGGCCAATGCCAATGTCTTGCGCTGGATCGAGGCGACTTTGCCGGAAGAACACTACACCAGCGTTCTGGTCATCGGTGAAATCCGCCACGGCATCGAACTGATGCGCCGCCGCGATGCGCCACAAGCCCAGGCCATGGAGCATTGGATGGACGGCATGATCGCCAAATATGCCGGCCGCGTCCTGCCCGTCGACCAGCGCATTGCCGATGCCTGGGGTCGTCTTGGAGTCCCCGATCCGGTGCCCGACATTGACGGCATCCTGGCGGCGACAGCTCTCGTGCATGATCTCACTCTGGTCAGCCGCGACAATGCGCTGCTATCAATGCGCGAACTCCGCAGTATCAATCCGTTTGAACTCCACCGAGGATGATCCTTTGACCACCGGCGGCAACCAGCTTCTGCTCGATCTCTACCGCACCATGCGGCGCATCCGTACCTTCGAGGAGCGCGTCAACGAACTCTTCGTGCGTGGGCAAACGGCGGGCTCGATGCTGCACATGTCGATCGGCGAGGAAGCCATATCGGGCGTCTGCAAGGCCATGGAACGGGGCGACAGTTTTACGACGCACCATCGCGGCCACGGCATTTTCATCGCGCGCGGTGCTGATCCCAACCGCATGATGAGCGAGATCGCCGGCAAGGCCGATGGCTATTGCTCGGGCAAGGGCGGCTCGATGCATATCGCCGACATGGGATTGGGCGCACTGGGCGCCAATGCCATCGTCGGCGGTGGCATTCCGCATGTGGTGGGGGCCGGCATGTCGTACCGCAATCGCGGCCTGAAGAATGTGTCGGTGGCGTTTTTCGGCGATGGCGCCTCGCAACAGGGCATTCTCTACGAGGCGATGAACATGGCGGCGCTATGGAAATTGCCGGTGGTCTTCTGCTGCATCAACAACCAGTATGGCATGGGTACGCGCATTGATCGCGCCGCCGCCAACACCAATCTGCATGAGCGCGCCATTGCCTTTGGACTCAACGGAGTGACCGTCGATGGTGGCGATGTCGAGGAGGTGCATGAGGCTTCCGAGCGCATCTTCACCGCCGCCCGCAATGGCAAGCCCGGCTTCATCGCCATGACGTGCTACCGCTTCTTCGGCCATGCCAGGCTCGACAAGAGTCCCTACCGTGACGAGGCCGAAGAGCTTGAAGGCCGCAAGCGCGATGCGCTGGCCAATGCGCGGACCAAGTTGCTTGACCGCAAAAGCGCCGGCACCGCAACGCTCGACGAGCTAGACAACGAGGTGACGAAGGAAATGAATGCGGCGGTCGAGCATGCCATCGCCGCTGTGGCCCCTGACCAGGACTCGATGTTCCGCGATGTCTTTGCTGCGGGCGAACCGCGGCCGAGACCGTTGCGCCAGCATCTCCAGGCCATCCTCGGGGAGGCGCGTTGATGGCCGCTGTTGAAACCACCTACCGCGACGCGCTGCGCCAGGCCTTGATCGACGCCATGAACGAGGACCCGTCGATCTTTGTGATGGGCGAGGAAGTGGGCCGCTATGGCGGTGCTTATGGCGTGACCAAGGGCCTGCTCGACATGTTCGGCGAGAACCGCGTTGTCGATACGCCGATTGCCGAGCCCGCCATCATCGGTGCCGCCATAGGTGCTGCGATGACCGGTTCGCGGCCTGTCGCTGAACTGATGTACGTCGACTTCGCCGGCCTCACCATGGACCAGGTCGCGAACCAGGCGGCCAAAAGCCGTTACATGTTCGGCGGCCAGATCGGCGTGCCGATGGTGTTGCGCACCCAGGGCGGCACCGGCCGCTCGGGCGCGGCCCAGCATTCGCAATCGCTTGAAGCCTGGTTCGCGCATGTGCCGGGTCTGCGCGTGGCGATGCCCGCCACCGTCAACGATGCCTATCACCTGCTGCGCATGGCGCTCAAATGTCCCGACCCGGTTGTATTTATTGAGCATAAGGGGCTCTATGTGAAGAAGGGCGAGATGGATGTGGCGAGGCCCGATGGCGAGTGGGGCAAGTCCATCGTCCGCCGCGACGGGACTGACGTCACCATCGTTACTTATTCGAAGATGGTGTTCGAATCACTCGCCGCGGCGGAGACCTTGGCGGAGAGTGGAGTGTCCGCCGAAGTAATCGATATCCGCACCTTGAACCCCTTGGACGACGAGACTTTCATCGCCTCGGTGATGAAGACCGGCCGCGCCATGGTGGTGACCGAGTCGGTGCTGACTTCGGGATTTGCCGCCGAATTATCGGCGAGGATTTCCGAACGCTGCTTTGACTATCTCGAAGAGCCGGTGGTGCGCGTGGCGGGAGAGGACATTCCCATTCCGGTATCGCCGGCACTTGAGCGCGGTGCCGTGCCCTCGGCGCAGCTCATCGCCGAGACGGGACTGTGGCTGGTGAAGAGGATGGCACCTTCATGGGCCGCATAGTCGAAATGCCGCTGCCCCGACTGGGGGAGACGATGGACGAAGGCCGCATTGGCATCTTCGTCAAGAAGCCGGGCGAAAAATTCCGCCGTGGCGAAACGCTGCTCGAAGTCGAGAGCGACAAGACCACCGTTGAAGTTCCCGCTTTGCAGGATGGCATCCTGATCGAGTGGCTGGTGGCGAGCGATGACATGGTGCCGGTCGAAAGCGCCATCGCAAGGATCGAGATCGAAGGCGAGGCGGTGGCCGAGGTGAAGCGCGCTGCAATTGAACAGCCGTCATCCCGGCGAAAGCCGGGACCCCCTGAAGCGCCAAAGCTGGGTCCCGGCTTTCGCCGGGATGACGGGCTGGGGTTGAGACCGCGCGCTTCCACCGCCGCACGCCGCGCCGCGCAGCGCAGCGGTGCCGAACTTTCCGCGATCGCAGGCTCGGGCCGCCATGGCCGGGTCACGCGCGCTGACTTGGCCGCTGTGTCGCGCCCCGCCCGTACGACCTATCATGTCGAGACACCGCAGGGGAAAATCTTCTTCCGCGAATGGCCAGCCCAAGGCGTGGCCAAAGGCAATGTCCTGCTCATTCACGGGCTCTTTGCCGACTCGCAGAGCTTTACCACGCTGGGCCGCAAGCTCGGCGCGAAAGGCTATCGCACTTACGCACTCGATCTGCCGGGCCATGGCGAAACGCTGTCGCAGGCTGCAACGCTTGGCGATATCGTGGCGGCGGTCGAGGCCAGTCTGCCGCCGGTGAGGTTGCATGTCGTTGCTCACTCCTTCGGCGCCATCATCGCGGCGCGACTGCTCCATCAGGCACTGTCACTGACCTTGCTGTCCCCGGCCGGGTGCGGCGAGGACATCAATGGTGCGTTTGTGGCGGCCATGCTCGGCGGCCACATTGAAAACGCGTTGAGCTTTCTCGGCGAAACGGTTCCGGCGGAGTCGCAAGCCGCTTTCGCCGGTCATCTCTCCGCGCACGGTGCCCAGCTCAAGGCCATTGCCGCGCAGGTGTCGGATAGCGGCAAACAGACGGTTTCGATTCTCCAAGGCCTCGCCGCAGCGGTTGTTCCCGTCGCGGCCATCTTCCTGCGCGATGACGCGATCATCCCCTCACAGCATGCGCTGAACATGCCGTTCAATGTCAGCGTCCACATCATGCCCGGCGCCAGCCATCTGCCGCACTGGCGCGACCCGGATGGTATTGCCGGGCTCGTGGCACGGGGCTAATCAGCGTGGGTTTTTCTTCTCCTGCTCGCGCTTGTGGACGGCAAGCGCCATCAGCCGGCGGTCGCGCCAGGCGCTCGCCTCGGCGATTTCGCCGAGCGGCACCTGTGAGCGCCGGGCGGCGTCGAGAAGCTCCGCTACCGAATCGGGCCAGGCGGGTGCTGCCGCTTGCTGTTCGCCGACGCGGCGGATGGCGCCGCCATAGCGCGCCATGGCATCGGCAATGCCGCCGGGCGCATTGAGATCGACGGTCTCGATCGGCCCCATGAAGCTCCAGCGCAGCGCCAACCCGTCCTTGATGGTGACGTCGAGATCTTCCGGGCTGATATAGCCTTCGGAGATCAGGCGGAAGGCCTCGTTCATCACCGCGAACTGCAGCCGGTTCAGAATGAAGCCCTCGATCTCGCGCTTGACGGCAATGGGCTTCATGCCGCAGCCCGCCATGAAGGAGGCCGCTGCTTCGATAGTGGCGGGCGAAGTGAAATCCGCACCGCAAAGCTCGATGATCGGCGCCAGATGCGGCGGGTTCATCGGGTGCGATACAAGACAGCGGTGCCGCGTCTTGAGTTCGCCGAAGATGATCGACGGCATGATCGCCGATGTCGAACTCGACAGCACCGCATCCGCCGGGGCATGTTTTTCGATCTCGGCAAACAGCGCCTGCTTTGGTTCAGCCCGTTCAGCGATGTTCTCCTGCACGAACTGCGCGCCCGCCAGCGCTTGCGCCAATGTTCTGGCGGCGGTGATCCGTACCCGGATCGCCTCTGGTTCTTGCAGCAGCCCGGCCGCCGCCATCTCGGGTAGCGCTTTTGCGACGATGGTCAAGGCGCGTTCCACTTGGGCGCTGTCCTGATCCCACAACACGACATCATGCCCGCCGCGCGCAAAAACCATGGCCCATGACCGGCCGATGAGGCCCGATCCGATGACAGCGGTTTTCATATAATCCGTCCTCCGCTCATTTCGGCACCGGGGCGCTGGGATGCAACAGGCCTTGCGCCTTCAGATCCTTCCACAAGGCCTTGGGCAGCTTCATACCCATCGTCTTGACGTTGAGCTGTACCTCCTTTGGCGTGACGCCGCCGGGAATGACGCTGACCACGCAAGGATGATGCAGCGGAAAACGCAGCGCGGCTTGCGGCAGTTTCACCTTGTGCGCTTTGCACACGTCCTCGATCCTCTTCACTCGCTCAAGAATGCTCTTGGGCGCCGGTTCGTAATTATACATGGCGCCGGGTTTCGGCCCGATGGCGAGAATGCCGGAATTATAGGGACCGCCCAGCACAATGCCGACACCGCGTTCTTGCGCCAATGGCAGGAAGGAATTCAGCGCCTCCTGCTCCAGCAACGTGTAGCGGCCGGCCAGCAGGAACAGGTCGAAGCTGCCGGCCCTGGTCAGGGTCTCGGCCACCTGCCATTCGTTGATGCCGGCCCCGAAGGCCTTGATCACCTTTTCGTCGCGGAGCTTGACCAGCGCTTTGTAGCCGCTGCTCATCAGGGTTTTCAAATGCGCATCACGCGCTGCTTCCGAACCATGTGTCCAGACATCGATGTCGTGAACGAAGACGATGTCGATGGCATCGATGCCGAGGCGCTCGAGCGAAAAGTCCAGTGAGCGCATGACGCCATCATAAGTGTAATCGAAACGCTCGCGGCGCGATGGCGTGTCGAAGAACTTGCCGATGCCGGTGCGCTGCCCGGGCGCGCAGACTTCGAGAATGCGGCCGACCTTGGTGGAGATCACATAATCCCGGCGCTTCTTGGCCCTCAGGAAATGGTTGAGCCGGGTTTCCGACAGTCCAAGTCCATAGAGCGGTGCCGTGTCGAAATAGCGGATGCCGGAGGCCCATGCGGCATCGAGCGTCTTCTGTGCGTCCTCTTCCGAGACGGGCCGGTAGAGATTGCCGAGCGGTGCCGCGCCAAAGCCCAGTTCGGTGAACGTAATGCTTTGACCGGATGGCGCCTTGAACACGCGTTTCTTCATCTGAGGGTGGCTCCTGATATATTGAGATCGGCGAAGAGTGCGGGGTGTTCGCGCGCGAAGGATTCTAGCTCGGCCAATACCGCCTCAAGATGATCGTTCATGGCCCTGGCCGCTGCTGGACCGTCGTGGGACTGGACAGCGGCGGCAATGGCGCGGTGTTCGTCGAGCGTCAGTTCCAGCCGCCGCCGGGTGTTGAGCAGCCGCCGCACCCGGTCAAGGTTGAGCCTTGCCGTTTCAGTGGCCAGCCGGACCCGCTCGAAACCCAGTTGATCGAGCAGCATGGCGTGAAAGGCCAGATCGAAGCCGTGAAAGCCGTTGCGGTCGCGTGAATCGATGGCCGCCTGCTGATAGCGCAGGTTGCTGTTCAGCTGATCGATGAGAACGGCTGAAGCGCGGGCCGCCACATGGCGCACCGTCTCGACCTCCAGCGCCCGGCGCAGGAACATATATTCGCGCGCGTCCGAAATCTTGATCGGCGCCACCCGGGAACCACTCTGCGGCATGATGTCGACCAGGCCTTCGGCCGCCAGCCGGTTCAGCGCCTCGCCGACCGGAAAGCGCGACACGCCGAGCCGCGCCGCGATGGCTTGCTTGTCGAGGACTTCACCGGGTTTGAGGTCGAGCAGCACGATGGCTTCGCGCAACGCCCAATGCACCCGCGCCGTCGCTCCACCCAGCGGCGGACTGCGGCTGGAGGGGAGAAAATCATAGGTGACATGGGCAACTGACATGCTAACATGTTAGCTGGATTTCTGAGACTGGCAAGCCCCGCAACCCGAAAGAGACTGACCAAAATGATCGCATCCGTTTCCAAGGCGCCCCGCATGCTCCGCCTCTCAGGCGACGACAATGTTCTCGTCGCCATCGACACGGTGGACAAGGGCGCTGCCGCGCCCGAAGGCATCACAGCGCTTGACCGCATCGGCAAGGGCCACAAGATGGCGGCCAGCGACATCAAGTCCGGCGAACCGGTGCGCAAGTTCGGCCAGATCATCGGCTTTGCTAAGCAGGACATTGCGCAAGGCAGCTGGATTCACGAACACAATACCGGCGTCCATGACTTCGCCCGCGACTATGCCTTTGCTCAGGAAGCCAGGCCCGAGGACATTCTGCCCTTGAACCAGCAGGCAACCTTTCAGGGCATCTGCCGCGCCAATGGCAAGGTTGGCACCCGCAACTATATCGGCGTGCTGACATCGGTGAATTGCTCGGCCACGGTGGCGGGCTTCATCGCCGAGGAGGTGAAGCGCTCGGGGATGCTGAACGACTATCCCAACATTGATGGCATCGTGGCGCTGAAGATGGACAATGGCTGTGTCATCGATTTCAGGGGCGCCATTTTCGATATCCTGAAGCGCACCGCCTGGGGCTATGCCACCAATCCCAACATGGGCGGCGTGCTGATGGTGGGACTGGGCTGCGAGGGTTTCCAGATCCCGCGCTTCAAGGAAGCCTATAACGTCACCGAGAACGAATTGTTCCGTACCATGACGATTCAGGAGACCGGCGGCACGCGTAAGACCGTGGCGGCGGGCGTCGCGGCGATCCGCGAAATGCTGCCGCATGTCAACAAGGTGAAGCGCGAGACGTGTCATGCCTCGGAATTGATCGTGGCGCTGCAATGCGGCGGCTCCGATGGTTACTCCGGCATCACCGCCAATCCGGCGCTGGGGGCGGCTGTCGATATTCTAGTGAAACATGGCGGCACCGGTATCTTGTCCGAGACTCCGGAAATCTATGGCGCCGAACACCTGCTGACGCGGCGTGCGGCGAGCCGTGAGGTGGGCGAAAAGCTCGTCGGCATCATCAAGTGGTGGGAAGACTACACCAGCCGCAACAACATGGAGATGAACAACAACCCGTCGCCCGGCAACAAGCTGGGCGGACTCACCACCATTCTCGAAAAGTCACTGGGCGCGGCGGCCAAGGGCGGCACCACGACGCTCCGCCATGTCTACCGCTATGCCGAACCGGTCACCGGCAAAGGTTTCGTGTTCATGGATACGCCGGGCTACGATCCAGTTGCGGCGACGGGCCAGGTGGCGGGCGGCGCCAATCTTCTTTGCTTCACCACGGGGCGCGGTAGCGCCTATGGCTGCAAGCCGGTGCCCTCGATCAAGCTCGCCACCAATACCGATATCTACACCCGGATGATCGAAGACATGGACATCAATTGCGGCGACATCCTCGACGGCGTGTCGATCCAGGACAAGGGCCGGCAGATTTTCGACCTGATGCTCAAGGTGGCATCGGGTTCGCACACCAAGTCCGAGGACCTGGGCTATGGCGACAATGAATACGGGCCCGGGCAAGTGGGTGCCGTGATGTGAACTCGTCTTCTCCCCCGAGGGGGAGAAGTAGGGGACCCGTCATGCAAAGCATGATGGGGGAGATGAGGGACCACGAGGTGAAGTC
>JANPCS010000125.1:0-3823 GCA_031431065.1 Hyphomicrobiales bacterium
CTCGCGGCCATAAACCGCGAAATTGTTCTGGAAATACCCGCTCTGGCCATTGGTATGGGCGAAATCCTGCAAGGTGGAGCCGCCCGCCGCGATAGCCTCGTTCAGAATATCGCGGATATGGCGCACCAGAACATCGAGCCGCGCATCGGGCTTCGATCTCCGCACCAGCGTTCCTGCCTTGCGTTTCGGCGACAGGCGTGCGCGGTGCAGCGCCTCGCTGACATAAATGTTGCCGAGCCCGGCGATAATGCGCTGGTCGAGAAGGGCTGCCTTCAGGGGTGCGGACTTTCCTGCAAAGCGCCCGCCCAGATAACTTGCATGAAATTCATTGCCGAGCGGTTCGACGCCGATGCCCTGCAACAGGCGATGCGGTTCGCCATCGCGGAACAGGTCAAGGACACCGAAGCGGCGCGGGTCGGTGTAGATGATGCGGGTACCGTCATCGAGCGTGAAGGCTACATGGTCGTGGCGACCATCGCCGTGTCCTTCGGCCCCCGTCTCGGAATAGAACTCGCCCAAATTGCGGGCATCCGAGCCGGCCAGGATCGAGAAGCGCCCGGTCATGCCCAAATGGATCAGCAGGTTGTCGCCGCCCTCGATGGTGCCGACAATATACTTGGCGCGCCGCGACAGGCCCTCGACACGGCGGCCTTCGAGCCTCTTTGCGAAATCGGCCGGAAACGGAAAGCGCAAGCCTTCGCGGCGCAGCTCGACCTTTGCGATGCGGCGGCCCTCGAGCACCGGTTTCAGGCCGCGCATGACGGTTTCGACTTCGGGGAGTTCCGGCATCGCTTCCCGTTAGCCCGGCGGGCTTCACGCCGCAAGCCGCCCCTTTTCAGGCCACGCGTTTACGGGCATAAGGCGCTCCTTCCGCAAAGGGGTTCCCGATGTCCAGGTTCGTTCCACGCGTCTTTTCCGGCATGCAGCCGACCGGCAATCTGCATCTCGGCAATTATCTCGGCGCCATGCTGAACTGGATCAAGATGCAGGACACGCATGAGTGCATCTATTGCGTCGTCGACATGCATGCCATCACAGTGTGGCAGGAGCCGAAGGACTTGCGCCAGGCGATCATCGACGTCACGGCAGCCTATCTCGCCTGCGGGCTGGACCCCAGGAAGAGCATCATCTTCAACCAGTCCCAGGTGGCCGAACACGCCGAACTCGCCTGGATCTTGGGTTGTGTGGCGAGGCTCGGCTGGCTCAACCGCATGACGCAGTTCAAGGAGAAGGCTGGCATGGACAAGGAATCCGCGTCCATAGGGCTCTATACCTATCCGGTGCTAATGGCCGCCGACATCATCGGCTATCACGCCACGCATGTGCCGGTGGGCGAGGACCAGAAGCAGCACCTCGAACTGGCCCGTGACATCGCCAACAAGTTCAACCTCGACTATGCCGACGCCATCCGGGCAAACGGAATCGAGGATGGCATTTTCTTTCCGCCGCCCGAGCCTTTCATCACCGGACCCGCAACGCGCGTCATGTCGCTCCGTGACGGCACCAAGAAAATGTCGAAGTCCGATCCGTCCGACCTGTCGCGCCTCAACCTGACCGATGACGCCGATGCGATCGCCAGGAAAATCCGCAAGGCCAAGACCGATGCCGAGCCGCTGCCGTCCGAAAAGGCGGGTCTCAAGAGCAGGCCCGAGGCCGACAATCTCACGGGCATCTACGCAGCGTTTTCAGGCACGACGGTCGACAGCGTATTGGCGCAATATGGCGGCGGACAGTTCTCGGTGTTCAAGAATGCGCTGGCGGACTTGGCGGTGGCCAAGCTCGGCCCCATCGGCGATGAAACCAAGCGCCTGCAGGCCGACCCGGCCTATGTCATTTCGGTGCTGAAGGACGGCTCCGGACGGGCCCGCGCCATCATTGCCCCCAACGTGGCCAAGGCCCGGGAGATCGTCGGGTTTGTGGTGAGCTGAGCCAACCACCCCCCACCCCAACCCCTCCCCACAAGGGGGAGGGGCTAAGTTAGATATTACTTTGCTCCACTATTCCGAAACTTCCCCTCCCCCTTGTGGGGAGGGGCAGGGGTGGGGGTACCGCGAGTCCTGCCCTCATCCCTACTGCACAAGTCTCAGGCACTGAAGGTTGCAATCAGGATTTCCAGCTTCTCCAACGAGCCGCTCCAGCCATCGTTGAGGCTGGCGAAGTTGGAGGCGAAAGTGGCGCGCTCTTCATCCGTGGCATTCTCCGGCATCCAGGTGAGTGTGAAGCGCGAGCGATTAGGCCCAAGCTCTTCGAATGCAAACACAGTCAGCATTTCCAGCGGCCACTTGCCGTCGAAGAAGGGAGCCCGCGCCAGTGCCGCGTTCTCATCCGAGAAAGAGTTGAGAAAGACGATGCGCTCCGGGGCCTCGATCTCGCGGAACACGAAACGGCCCCACATGATGTTGCCAGTGCCCCAGTCCATGCCATAATGAAACATCCCGCCGGGGCGAAAGTCGAGAACGGGCTTCACGATGGTGACGCCCTTCGGCCCCCACCATTGCGCCAGATGCTTTACGTCGCTGAAACATTCGAACAGCAGCGGGCGGGACACGTCGAAATCGCGGCTGAGCGTGAACAGTTCCGGGTTTTCCATGCTATTCCTCCGTACACAGATCAGCGTTCCGCGTCGATGAAGGCCTCAAGCCGCGCCAGATTCTGGTAACCGCCCTCGACCGCGCCAAACGACACATAGTGCGGGCGCTCGGCGGCATGGTTAAGGATCAGGCGCAGCGAGACGCGGGTCTTTTCGCCTTGCGGGGCGAAGCTGATCACCGCCTTGAACAAGGCCGGATGATCGGCGTTACTGCCGTGGTCATAAGCGATCAGGCGGCCGGCCTCGATCGAGGTATAGGCGACATGGTTGGGGTAATCGGTGCCATCGGGTCCATGCATGGTATAGGTCCAAGTTCCGCCAACGCGGAATTCCATATGATGCGTGGTGGTCGAGAAGCCATTGGGCCCCCAACACTTCGCAAGGCCTGCGGGATCGGAGAAGGCGGCGAAGACCTTCGCCACGGGCGCCGCGATCACCCGCACGATGTTGAACTCGCGGTCATTGCCCTTCAGTGCATCGAGCAGGGGCTCGAATTTACCGAGGCACTCCGTCCAGCCGCCTTCATGGCCATCGCGAGAGGCCTTGGAGTCAAACCCGCTCTGGTGAAACTCCATGCGGGTCTTGCCGTTGTCGCCGGCGAAGTCCACGGTCACGGTGGTAGCAGGTCCCGGCACACCTGCCGCATCGAGCCAGGCATGGGTGAAGACCAGGCGCCGGTCCGGAACGATCTCCTTGTAGACCCCGGTGAGACTCATGCCGGTGCCATCGGGGGTGCGCAGGGTGGCATGCCATGTTCCGCCTTCTTTCAACTCGGCGCCCGATTGCGCGATGACGAACCCCTCCGGGCAGCTCCAGCGATCCATCAGATATTTTTCCGTCCACATGCGATAGACCAGTTCGTGCGGCGCATCGAAAATACGCGTGATGCGAAGGGAGATTTCTTTCGGTTTCCTGGCGCTAGCGGGTTTGGTCATCGTTCTGTCCTTTCTGTATTTCCTTTAAGTAATCCTCAAGCCGGCCGAGGCTTTCCTCCCAGAATCGGCGGTATGGCTCGAGCCAGGAGGAAACGTCCTTCAAGGGCTCCGGCGCCAGCTTGCACGGGCGCCACTGCGCTTCGCGGCCGCGTTCGATCAATTTTGCCTTCTCCAGAACCTTGAGGTGCCGCGACACAGCGGGCAGGCTCATGGCAAAGGGCTCCGCCAGTTCGGTCACCGAGCGTTCGCCACCGGCCAGCCGGGCCAGAATGGCGCGGCGAGTGGGGTCTGCAAGGGC
>JANPCS010000126.1:0-2421 GCA_031431065.1 Hyphomicrobiales bacterium
CATCGATGTCCGCAATCAGGAGCTTGCCGCCTTCCGCGAGGCGATTTCGAAGGAGCCGGGCGTCACCCACATCACCAATGCGCCGATGCTGCGGGGCCGCATGGTCAGCATCAAGGGTGTTGCCGCCGACAAGGTGGTGGCTGACCCCGATGCCGCCTGGGCATTGCGCGGCGACCGGGGCCTCACCTATGCCGATACATTGCCGGAAGGTTCGACGCTGACAGAGGGCCAATGGTGGGCGAAGGATTATGCCGGCCCGCCGCTGGTGTCGCTGGTTGACGAGATCGGTCAAGGTCTTGGCCTCAAGATCGGCGATGAGATCACCGTCAATGTGCTGGGCCGCGAATTGACCGCCAAGGTCGCCAATTTCCGGCAAGTGAACTGGCGCAGTCTCGGCATCAACTTCGTCATGGTGTTCTCGCCCAATGCCTTGAAGAACGCGCCGCACAGCCACGTCGTCACCGTCGAGATGCAGGGCGGCGACGAGGCCCAGGTCCTCAACCGGATGGCGCGCGCCTATCCGTCGGTCACCGCCGTGCGAGTCAAGGATGCCATCGACATCGTCAGCGGATTGCTGGGCCAGATGCTCTCGGCCATTCGCGGCGCCAATGTGCTGACCTTGCTCACCGGCGTTCTGGTGTTGGCGGGGGCCTTGGCGGCGGGCCTCTCCGACCGTCTCTATGAGGCGGTGGTGCTGAAAACCTATGGCGCCTCGAAGCGCCAGCTGGTGGGGGCCTTCGTCATCGAATATGCCGCGTTGGGACTGGCCGCCGCGATCTTCGGGCTGGCGGTGGGTTCGCTGGGCTCGTGGTTCCTCGCCTATTTCCTGCTCGAAATGCCGTGGAGCTTCTCGTTTGCCACCGCCGCCCTGACCGCCCTCATCGCCATGGCGGTGACGGTGATCGCCGGGCTTAGCGTCACCTGGGCCGCGCTCTCGGCCAAGCCCGCACCTTACTTGCGCAATGAATAGTTGACTCACCCCCTCCCGTTGCGGGAGAGGTTGGGCATCATGGTCGTTCTGAACCGCATTTACACCCGCACCGGCGACACGGGCGAAACGGCACTGGGCAATGGCTTGCGCGTGTCGAAAGCGCATCTGCGCATCCAGGCCTATGGCACGGTGGATGAAACCAACGCCACGCTGGGCCTCGTCCGGTTGCACACATCCGCACCCGAGATGCAGAAACTCGACCTGATGCTGGCCCGCATCCAGAACGAACTCTTCGATCTTGGTGCCGATCTCTGCGTGCCCGACACCGGCAAGGAACTCGGTTACGAGCCCTTGCGGATTCTGCCAAAGCAATATGAGCGCCTCGAGACCGAGATCGACGAACTCAACGGCGAGCTTTCTCCATTGCGCTCCTTCGTTTTGCCGGGCGGCCATCCGGCGGCGGCATACCTGCATCAGTCGCGCACCGTCTGCCGCCGCGCCGAGCGATTGATCGTCGAGCTGGCAGCGCATGAGGGCGAGCAGGTGAGCGAAGGTGCGGTGGCTTACGTCAACCGGCTGTCGGATTTCTTCTTCGTCGCCAGCCGCTGGGTCAATGCGCGAGGACCCGGCGACGTGCTCTGGGTTCCCGGAAAGACCCGCTGATGTTCGTGCCGCTGCACGATTCGACGCCCTTGAAGGTCATCCGTTTCCAGCTCGTCACCGTCACCATCATCGCCCTCAATGTGGCGATGTATCTCACCACCGGCGCCTTCAGTCCGGAGCAGGTGCTAGGCACCATTGCATCCGGCTGGGGCATGGTGCCGGGGGAATTGCTGGGCGTGCTGCCGCCGGCCATCGGCTATGACCCGGTGCCCGAACCGCTGACGCTTCTCACCTACCAGTTCCTGCATGCCAGCTGGTGGCATCTCATATCCAACATGCTGTTCCTCTGGGTCTTCGCCGACAACATCGAGGATGCCTATGGGCGCCCGGCCTTCGCGATGCTCTATGTGTTATGCGGCATTGCCGCTGGCCTCGCCCATGTGCTGCTCCAGCCTTCGTCCAATGCGCCGCTGATCGGCGCTTCGGGGGCGGTGTCGGGCATACTCGGAGCCTATATCGTGCTGTTCCCCAAGGCGCGCGTTTGGATCCTGCTGTTCATGCGCCTGCCGTTGCGCATCGGCGCCAGGTGGGTGCTGGGTGGCTGGTTCATCCTGCAGATCGTGTCGTTCTGGATGGACCGGGGCAATGAGGAAGTCAGCGTCGCCTGGGGTGCGCATATCGGCGGCTTTCTGGCGGGGTTTGCGCTGACCTTCGCCATCCGCCGCCGCTTGCTGATCCGGGTGGGAGAATAGGTCGCATTCGGCCACCAAGCGGCGGTGATGGAATTGACTTCAAAGGATGCCCTCACTAGGGTCCGGCAAAATTTGTGCACCGCAACTCCGAGGGAAATGATGAAAGTCCTGGTCGCTGTGAAGCGGGTCGTTGAC
>JANPCS010000127.1:0-6869 GCA_031431065.1 Hyphomicrobiales bacterium
GAAATCGTCCAGGCTGCGGTGCGTCCGGCTCGCCTGGTATCGACAGCCAGATAGCAGCTGCGTTTCGGCGTCGTGACATCGCTCAGCAGCGTGAAAACCTTCTTGCCGCGCGCCACCGCGTCGTCGATCGCCTCATGCACCGTCGGATGATCGACCGCCACCACGGCCAGCGCGTCCGAACGCTCGCTCATATCAGTGATCCGCGCCGCGATGCGGGTCGGCACCAGCTCATCGACGAAATCCACAATGGCTTTGCCATCAATGCCATCGCAGGCTTTGGTGCATTTCACCAGTTCCGCCCCGAACGCCTGGTAAAAGGCATCATGGCGCTTCTGCAGCAGGAAGCCCAGGGTTCGGCGCGGCACTTCCGACATCCGCCGCTTCAGCAGGCCGGTGGCATGATAGCCGATGGCCTCGGCCGCATTGACCACCCGCAAAGCCGTGTCCTCGCGCACCGGCAGGCGGCGGTTCAAAACCCGGTCAACCGTAGCGACGCTGACGCCCGCCTGTGCTGCCAGATCAGTGATTGTCGGGCGTTTGACCAAATGCCGGGGCTCTCGTTACATCTCTCCATAGTGCATGATACACAATGATGCAATCTGATAGATTACATCAGAGACGCATTGAAGACGCGGAACGTTCCTTCTATGCTTTTCCCGATTGGCGAGGAACTTCCATGACCGATTTGACCTATCCCCGCGACTACAGCCTCACGGGGCGTGATTCAAAATATGCCGAGGAGCATCACCTGATCTCGGCGCAATGGTATCAGGCACCGATCCCCAGGAAGCGCCTGAAGGAACTGATGCAGCGCAGCGATGGCCCGGCGATCCGCGACACCGTCATCTGGTTTGCTGCCTTCTTGGTGACTGCGGGTCTCGCCATCTGGTTCTGGCCCAGCCCCTGGTCGATTCCCTTTTTCCTCGCCTATGGCGTTCTCTATGGCTCATCGAGCGACTCGCGCTGGCACGAATGCGGTCATGGCACCGCCTTCAAGACGCAATGGATGAACAATGTCATCTATCACATTGCCTGTTTCATGATCATGCGCGACCCCACCGCCTGGCGCTGGAGCCACACCCGCCACCACACCGATACGCTGATCGTCGGCCGCGATCCCGAAATCGCCGTGATGCGCCCGACGGTTATTCTGAAAGTGATCTCGATGTTCTTTGCCGTGCCGCAGGTATGGGGCGCCATCAAGCTTCTGTTCCTCCATGCTTCGGGCAAAGTCACGGCCGATGAAGCATCCTACATTCCGGAAAGCGAACGCTTCCGGGTCTACCGCGCCGCCCGCATCACACTGGCCATTCATCTGGCGGTGATCGCCTTGTCGATCTATCTGGGATCGATCCTGCCGATGCTGCTCATCGGTCCGCTGCCCACCATGTATGGCGCCTGGGTGCACGTCGTCACCGGTCTCACGCAGCACGCCGGCCTGCCCGAGGACGTGCTCGATCACCGCCTCAATTGCCGCACGGTTTACATGAACCCGGTGCTGCGCTTCATCTATTGGAACATGAACTATCACGTCGAACATCACATGTTCCCGATGGTGCCCTATCATCGCCTGGCCGAACTGCACGAGGAGATGAAGCCCTATTCCCCGAAACCCTATGCCAGCACTTTCGCTGCCTATGCCGAAATCATTCCGGCGCTCATCCGGCAGATCCGCGAACCCGGCTGGTACATCAGGCGCGAATTGCCGGCCGGCACTACGGCCAAGGCCGCCGCCGAATAGTCCGTCACAATAATTTGCACGTTAAGGAGAAACGCGATGGCACAGTGGATCGAGGCTTGCGGTGTGGAAGACATCGACGAAGAAGACGTGAAGCGCTTCGATCACGGCGGCCGGACGTTTGCCATCTATCGTTCGCCCGATGACAAGTTCTACGCCACCGACGGCCTCTGCACCCATGAGAAGGTCCATCTCGCCGACGGCCTGGTGATGGACAACATCATCGAATGCCCCAAGCACAATGGCCGCTTCGACTATCGCACCGGCCACGCCAGGGGCGCACCGGTCTGCATCAACCTCAAGACTTACCCGGTCAAGGTCGATGGCGGCAGAGTGCTGATCGACATCGGCTGAGCATGATGGCGAAGGGTATCGTGATCATCGGCGGCGGCATGGCCGGCGCCAGGGCTGTCATAGGCCTCAGGGCCGCCGGCTGGGAGGGTGAGGTCACGCTGATCAGCGAGGAAATGCTGATGCCCTATGACCGTCCGCCGCTCTCCAAGACGGCGATCACGACGGACGATGAACCCGCTCCCGTCACGTTGCTGGATGAAAGCATGGCTGCATCGCTCAAGGCGGCCGTCATCCTTGACGCGCGCGTCCTGCGCATCGACCGGGCGGCCAAGACCATCCAACTTAGCCTGAACCGCATCGGCTACGACAAACTGCTGATCGCCACCGGTGCCAAGCCCCGTCAGCTGAGTTGTCCCGGTTCCAAACACGCCCTCACGTTGCGCGATTTCCACGATGCTTCGGATCTCAGGGCGAAGTTCCAGCCGGGCGCCAGGGCCGTCATCGTAGGTGGTGGTTTCATCGGACTTGAACTGGCATCAAGTGCCGTGAAACGCGGCTGTCATGTCACGCTCGTCGAAACCCAGCCACGCATCCTGATGCGTGGCGTGCCCGAAGCCATTGCAGCGGTTGTTCATGCCCGGCATGTTTCGGCCGGCGTTGACATCATAACCGGCATGGGAATTGAGTCGCTAAGCGGCCATGCGGTCAAACTGACCGATGGCCGCTCCATTCCCGCTGACGTTGTTATCGCCGGAATCGGTGCTGCTCCGGAAACCAGGCTCGCGTCCGACGCGGGACTTGCGATCGACAATGGCATCGCCTGCGACACTTACTTGCGCACCTCAGATCCCGGCATCTACGCGGCGGGCGACTGCTGTTCCTTTCCGCATCCGCTGTTCGGCAACAAGCGTATGCGACTTGAGGCCTGGCGCAATGCCCAGGATCAAGCAACGGTTGCCGCCGAAAACATGGCTGGCGGATCGAAGCCCTACAGCGCCGTGCCGTGGTTCTGGTCGGATCAGTATGACCTGTCATTGCAGGTTACCGGCGTTCCCGGCGAAGGCGTTGAAACCGTGCGCCGCCAAATCTCGGAACAAGCCTTCATCATCTTCCACCGTGATCGATCAGGCCGCCTCGTCGGCGCGTCGGGCATCGGCCCCGGCAATTCAATCGCCCGCGATGTAAAACTCGCCGAAATGCTCATCGCCAAATCCGCCAGCCCGGCGGCAACCGCGCTGAGTGATCCCGCTATCGGGTTGAAGTCGCTGCTGAAGGGGTAGTGGCCCTCATGCCCCTTCGGGACCCACCTACGGCGGGAGAAGGCACATCGGTTCTTGCGCCTTCGCCCGTGGCGAAGCCATGGGAGTAGGTGGCCGACAGGCCGGATGAGGGCCCCTACGCCGCGAACTCACGGTGCCGGCATGGTCGAGGCCCGCACCACCAGGTCGGCGGGCCAGATTTCGGCGGGCATGGGGTCGTTGGGCGATTGCAGCATGGCAATGCACAGTTCCACCACGCGGCGCCCGGCATCGCCGATCGACGATTGCGTCGCGGTCAGCGGCGGATCGAAGTTTTCGGCACCCATGTCGCGAATGCGGTCATCATGGGCAATCAGCGCCACATCGCGCCCGATCTTCAGGCCAGCGGCACTGCACGCCCGTCTGACACCCTGCGCCTCGCCGATGCTGGAGCACACGAAGGCCGTCGGCCGTTCGGCCAGAGGCAGTTGCAGCAACCGGCCCGCCTCGCGCAGACCCGTCTGTTCGACCATCGGCGCCGCCGGAATGAAATCCTCGCGCACCGCGATGCCGCGCAAGGCCAGCGCGGCGCGAAAGCCCCTCTCGCGGTCGGCCGCGAAATTGAACGACCGCTCGCCATTGAGCAGCGCCACGCGGCGGTGGCCAAGATCGGCCAGCAGCTTGGCGGCGGCGAAGAAAGCGCCCTCATTGTCGATGTCGAGAAAGCCATAGGGCTCGGCACTCTGCGTGCGGCCGTGAATGATGAACGGCATGCCCAGCTGCCGCAGCAGGGCTGGCCTGGGGTCGGCGATCAGCGGGCTCGACAGGATCATCGCGTCAACCCGCGCATTGCGCACGGCGCGGCGGTAAACAGCCTCTTCCGATTGCGAGCCATGCGCCATGCCGAGCGTGATGTCATAAGAGAGTTCGGATGCCTTCTCGACGCAGCCGCCGAGAAACTCGGTGAACAGCAGGTCGCCCAGCAAGTTTCGCTCACCCGGAAACACCAGGCCCAGCGTGCCGGATTGACCGGTTGCCAGCCGCCGTGCGGCGGCACTGGGGCGATAGCCATGGAGTTCGGCCGCCGCCCGCACCCGGGCGCGGGTTTCTTCCGACACCTCGGGAAAACCGTTGAGAGCCCGGCTGACGGTTGTCTGCGACAGGCCGAGCTGCGCTGAAAGTTCACGGAGATTCATGGGATCCAGCCTGTCACAGTCTCAAAGCGCTTTCAAATACTTTGTGAGAACGGACCCGGGAGGTCTAAATTTTGCAACGCTCCCGGATGTTGCATTGCAGCATGAGACTGAGCAAACAAGCGGATTTTTTTGGCTTTCCGCTTGACGTTTGCGACAATCCCACATATAGGTGAATTATTCAAAGCGCTTTGGAAACAACAGGTGGGATCACCAACGGCGGCGCTCTGAGCACCTGAACGATTTAAACCTTTGGGAGGACATCCGATGAAATTCCGTCTGGCACTTGGCGTCGCCACCCTGGCGCTTGCCCTGACCACTCCGGCGCTCGCCGAACTGAAGTACAAGCCGGGTGAGGATGCCCGTTTCAACTGGGCCAATTTCGAAGAGCTCAAGAAGGTCGACTTGAAGGGCGAGACCCTGTCGATTTTCGGACCCTGGCGCGGCGATGACGAAACCCATGTGCAGGTCGTCCTCGAATATTTCCGCGAGGCTACGGGTGCCGAAATCAAATATTCCTCGTCGGAAAACTACGAGCAGCAGGTGGTCATCGACTCGCAGGCCGGCAGCCCCGCCAATATCTCTGTCCTGCCGCAACCCGGACTCATCGCCGATCTCGCGGGCAAGGGCCTGCTCGCACCCCTGACCGATGCCGACAAGGCGTGGATGGTCGAGAACTACGGTGCCGGCCAGTCATGGGTCGACATCGGCACGTCGAAGGACAAGGACGGCAAGCCGCAGTTCTTCGGCTTCTCCTACAAGACCGACGTGAAAAGCCTGGTCTGGTACAGCCCCGACAATTTCGCCGATGCCGGCTACAAGGTTCCCACGACCATGGAAGAGCTGATTGCGCTCTCCGACAAGATCGTCGCCGACGGCGGCAAGCCGTGGTGCATTGGCTTGGGCTCGGGCGGTGCGACCGGTTGGCCCGCCACCGACTGGATCGAAGACATCATGCTGCGCACCCAGACGCCGGACGTCTATGACAAGTGGGTCACCAATGAAGTGAAGTTCACCGATCCCGCCATCATCAACGCACTCGACATCTTCGGCGCCTTCGCCAAGAACGACGCCTATGTCGATGGTGGAGCGGCAGGTGTTGCCTCGACCGATTTCCGCGACAGCCCCAAGGGCCTCTTCTCGACACCGCCCAAATGCTACATGCACCATCAGGCCTCGTTCATCCCGTCCTTCTTCCCGGAAGGCACCAAGATGGGCGAAGACGCCGACTTCTTCTACTTCCCGACCTATGCCGCGAAGCCCGAATTGGGCAAGCCGGTGCTCGGTGCCGGAACCCTCTTCACCATCACCAAGGATTCGAAAGCCGCCCGCGCCTTCATCGAATTCCTGAAGATGCCGCTGGCCCATGAACTGTGGATGGCGGATGGCGGCTTCTTGACACCCCTGAAGTCGGCGAACCCCGCGGCCTATGCCAATGATGCCGCCCGCAAGCAGGGCGAGATCATGGCCACGGCGTCCACCTTCCGCTTCGACGGCTCGGACCTGATGCCCGGCAAGATCGGCGCTGGCGCCTTCTGGACCGGCATGGTCGATTTCGTCGGCGGCAAGTCGTCGGCCGATACGGGTGCGGCGATCCAGAAAGCCTGGGACGAAATCAAGTAAGCCGGCTTTCCTCCTAGCCGCATTGAGGGGCGGGTGGCGCGGGCCTTTGCCGTGCCACCTCCCTTGATGCTGAAATCGCACCGGGGAGAACACCATCATGCTGTCGCAAATCCTGTTTGCTATTGTCACGGTCATTGTCGGCGTTGGTGGCTGCCTCGGCTATTTCTTCGCGTCCAACTTTCTGCTCGACAAGGCGCTGCCGGTCAGCGCCAGCAACGACGAGAAGGCGGTGCGCAATCTGAAACTCGCATCCTCGATCAGGCCGTGGCTGTTCATGGCTCCGGCCCTCATCCTGCTGACCGTCTATCTGATCTATCCGGTGTTCCAAACCATCTGGCTGTCGTTCCATGGTAAGTCCGGCACCGATTTCGTCGGCATCAACAATTATGTCTGGGCCGCCAAGGACTCGCAGTTCCGCCAGTCGATCTTCAACAATTTCCTCTGGCTCCTGGTGGTGCCCGCCGCCTGCACCTTCTTCGGCCTGATCATTGCCGTATTGACCGACCGAATCTGGTGGGGCGGCCTTGCCAAGAGCTTGATCTTCCTGCCGCTCGCCATCTCATTCGTCGGCGCCTCCGTCATCTGGAAATTCGTCTATGACTATCGCGGCGAAGGCCAGGAACAGATCGGCATCCTCAATGCGCTGGTGGGCTGGTTCGGGCTTGAGCCGCAGGTGTGGATCTCGATGCCCTTCTGGAACAACTTCTTCCTGATGATCATCCTCATCTGGATTCAGACAGGCTTTGCCACCGTCATCCTCGGCGCCGCCTTGCGCGGTGTGCC
>JANPCS010000128.1:0-3408 GCA_031431065.1 Hyphomicrobiales bacterium
TGCAGGCCATCGCCAAGGATTGCCCCGTCGCGGTGCTGACGCGCTCAGCTGCCGGCTGCGTTGTGGTGAAAGGCAACGACGTCCATGCGGCACCCGCCTATCCGGTCAACATGGTCGTCGATGTGACGGGCGCGGGCGATCTTTTTGCTGCCGGCTTTCTCTTCGCCTACACTAATGGCAAGTCGATAGCGGAAGCGGCCCAGTTAGGTGCTTTGGCAGCGGCGGAAGTTATCTCGCATGTCGGTGCAAGGCCGGAGGTGAGCCTCAAGGCGCATGCAAAGGCCTTGGAACTTCTATAGCTTTCTGAGGAAGACGCTGCGGATGAAATGATCCGTACCTTTGCGCAGCACAAGATCGGCGCGCGGCCTGGTGGGCAGCACGTTTTCACGCAGGTTCACGAGATTGATGGTTTCCCAGATCCGGGTCGCTGTGTTGTAGGCCTCGCGGTCGGTCAATGTCGCATAGCGGTGAAAGTAAGACTTGGGGTTTCGGAAGGCGCCATCGCGCAGCGCCAGGAAGCGTTCGATGTACCAGGTATGGAGATCGGCGACGTCGGCATCGAGATAGACCGAGAAGTCGAAGAAGTCGGAGGTGTTGGGAATGCCACGGCCATCGCGCGGCGGGCGCCCGGTCTGCAGCTCGTTCAGGCCTTCGACGATGAGGATATCGGGCTGGTCGACGGTGACCTGCTGATCCTTCAGCACATCATAGGTGAGATGCGAATAAAGTGGCGCCGTGACGTTGCGCTTGCCGGCCTTGATGTCGGACAGAAAGCGCAGGATGGCCGGAAGATCGTAACTCTCAGGGAATCCCTTCCTGGTCAACAGGCCTTCGCGTTCGAGGACGGCGTTGGGCAGCAGAAAGCCATCGGTGGTCACGAGATCGACTTTGGGGTGTTTCGGCCAGCGGGCGAGAAGCCGTTGCAGGATGCGGGCCGTGGTGCTTTTTCCCGCTGCGACGCTGCCGGCCATGCCGATGACATAGGGCACCTTGCGGTCGCTGACATGCAGGAAATTGTTGGTAGCGCGGAACAGGCCCTGGGTAGCGGCGACATAGAGGTTGAGCAGCCGTGACAGCGGCAGATAAATCGTTTCGACTTCGTTCAGGTCGATGCGGTCATTGAGGCCGCGCAATTCGTCGAGGTCGGGTTGCGTGAGCGTCTTCGGCGTGTTGGCGCGCCATGCCGCCCATTGTTCGGGCGAGAAGCGGCGGAACGGCGAGACTTCCTTGACCAGTTCTTCCATCGTCAGTCCTTCGGCCGGGCGGCTTTTTCGGCAATGCCGCTGGTGCCCTGACGGCGTTCGAGTTCCGCCATGACGTCCGACAGGCTGACGCCGGTCGCTTCCAGCACGACGAGAAGGTGATAGAGAAGGTCGGCACTTTCGGAGGCGATGTGCTGCTTGTCGCCGGTGACGGCGGCGAGTGCCGTCTCGACCGCTTCCTCGCCCAGTTTCTTGGCGCATTTGGCAACACCTTGAGACAGCAGCTTGGCGGTATAGGATTGATCCGGAGACGACGTTTTCCGCCTGGCGATTTCAGCCGCAAGCGTTGCCAGGACATCGAGTCTGTAGTCGGCCATTTTTCCCCCGCTCAACTTTCTAGCACAGCCGCATGGGGATGCCATTGGCCGAAAGGTGATGCTTGGCCTCGGCGATGGAATAGGTGCCGAAGTGGAATATCGAGGCGGCCAAAACCGCCGCGGCATGGCCATCGCGGATGCCTTCGACCAGATGATCGAGCGTGCCGACGCCGCCCGAGGCGATAACCGGCACGGTGACGGCATTGGCCACGGCGCGGGTCAGATCAATGTCGAACCCTAGGCCGGTGCCGTCGCGGTCCATCGAGGTCAGCAAGAGTTCGCCCGCCCCCAGCGACACGACCTCTTTGGCGAATTCAATCGCATCCAGCCCCGTGGGTTTGCGGCCGCCATGGGTGAAGATCTGCCATTGCCCGGGTGCCACTGTTTTGGCATCGATGGCGACAACGACGCATTGGGCGTCGAATTTTTGTGCCGCCTGGCGCACAAAGTCGCGGTTTGTGACCGCAGCGGAATTGATCGAAACTTTATCTGCGCCGGCCAGCAGCAGCTTGCGGATATCGTCCAGCGTCCGGACACCGCCACCGACGGTCAATGGCATGAAGCAGGCTTCGGCGGTGCGCGACACGACATCGAAAATGATGCCGCGATTTTCATGCGTGGCGGTGATGTCGAGGAAGCACAGTTCATCGGCACCGGCGGCATCATAGGCCTTGGCGATTTCCACCGGATCGCCCGCATCGCGCAGATCGACGAAGTTGACACCCTTGACGACGCGGCCATCCTTGACATCGAGGCAGGGAATGAGACGGGCCTTTAGCATCATGCCGCCTTGCTGATGAGACGCAGGGCCTCGCGCACATCGACGCGGCCATCATAAATGGCGCGGCCCGAAATGGCGCCTTCGAGAATCCGGCAATCAGGTTCCAGGAGGCGGTGAATGTCAGTGATCGAGGCCAACCCTCCCGAGGCGATGACGGGAATGGTAATGGAATTGGCGAGCGCCAATGTCGATTCGATGTTCAGGCCTTTCAAGATGCCATCACGATCGATGTCGGTGAAGATGATGGCGGAAACACCAGCATCGACGAAGCGCTCGGCCAAGGCGGCGGCGGTGAGCCTCGACGTCTCGGCCCAGCCTTCGACCGCGACAAAACCGCTCCTGGCATCTATGCCGACAACAATGCGGCCTGGAAATGTCTTACAGGCCTCGCGCACCAGAGCCGGATCATGCAGCGCCACAGTTCCGAGGATCACCCGTCTTATACCTTTGGCGAGCCAGGTTTCGATTTGCTCCAATGAGCGAATACCGCCACCAAGCTGGATCGGGATGGTCACGGATTTTAGAATCGACTCGACAGCAGCCTCATTCACCGGCTTACCGGAGAAAGCGCCATTGAGATCGACAAGATGCAGCCACTTGAAGCCTTGCGCTTCGAACTTCGCGGCCTGGGCAGCCGGGTCGGTGTTGAACACAGTCGCCTGATCCATGTCGCCGAGTTTCAAGCGGACGCATAGGCCATCTTTCAAGTCGATGGCGGGAAAGAGGATCATGGTTTCCACCTGAGGAAATTGGCGATCAGCGACAGGCCGAGAGCTTGACTCTTCTCGGGGTGAAACTGGGTGCCCACATAATTGTCGCGCCCGGCCATGGCGGTGACGGCCGAGCCATGATCGGCAGTGGCGATCACATCGCTCTGTTCAAGCGGGTGCAAGTGGTAGGAGTGTACGAAATAGGCGTGAAGACCCTTGGGGCCGAGCGCGATGCCATCCAGCAGGGCATGCGGCCGTATCACCTCCAACGTGTTCCAGCCCATGTGGGGAATCTTGAATTCACGACCGCGCGGTAAGATCGGTTCCACGCTTCCGGG
>JANPCS010000129.1:0-1851 GCA_031431065.1 Hyphomicrobiales bacterium
CGCAGCCGCGCCGAGCGCCAGCTGGCCCAGCTTGACGACCGCATGCTTGCCGACATCGGCATGCAGCGTTCGGAAATCTCCACCATGGTCTGGGGCAAGTAAGCCTCAACCATCGATCTTTCAGCCCGCGCCGCGCGCGCGAGCTTTCAGGCGCCCGGGTGTCCTCCCTCCCGGGCGCTTTTTTTATTTGAATTTGACGAAAACCAGCGGGGGCCAGTTTCCGCGCGTGATGCGGCTGTTGAGCGACAGACCGCGGGCGATATAGGCGGCCTCGATCCAGCGCATCTGGTTGCGGGTGAGGCCCGAAAGGACAAGGAAGCCTGAGGGCGCCATCGCGGCGCTCAGGTTGGAAGTCAGCGCCACCAAAGGCCGCGCCAGGATGTTGGCGAAGATCAGGTCAAAGGGCGCCGCGCGGGCGATCACCGGATGTTGCAAGCCTGCCGCCGTGATGGCGCGGATCAGCGGTGCTGCGCCATTCAGCCGGGCATTAGCCAGCGTCACGCGCACAGCTTCCGCGTCGATGTCGCTGGCGAGGGCTGGGCGGCCTGAGGCCTTTGCCGCGGCAATCGCCAGCACGCCGGTACCGCAGCCGACGTCGAGAATGTGTTTGGGGCGCGTACGCTTCAGAATGGCATCAAGCGCCAGCAGGCAGCCTTCGGTGGTACCGTGGTGGCCGGTGCCGAAAGCGAGCCCGGCATCGATCTCCAGCGGTACGCCGCCAGCAGGCCTGCGATGGCGGTCATGCGCGCCATGCAGGAAGAAGCGCCCGGCACTGACGGGGCTCAAGCCCTCCAGCGATTGCCGCACCCAGTCGCGGTCCGGCACAGGCGCAATCAGCGCGTCATCGATACCAACCACCAGTGAGGCGTCCAGCACCTCTTCCAGCCCGGCAAAATACAGCACAACTTCCCACAGGCCCCCGGCCTCGTCGGTTTCGTTGATGGTGATGGCCATGGGATCGATGCGGACATTGTCTTCCAGCGCCGAGGCGAGTTCCTGGGCGCCGTCATGCGGCAGTTCGGCAATGGTAAGGGTAAAGCGGGCAGCGGTCATGGTTGGGGCGTTTAGCGGCCCGTTTGTGTCATGTCCACGCGGCGCTACTCCGCCGCCTGCATCTCGTCATCCTCCACCAGAAACCCGCCGGACTGGCGTTGCCAGAGCGAGGCATAGAGGCCGCCTTTCGCCAAGAGTTCGCGGTGGCTGCCTTCCTCGGCGATGCGGCCCTTGTCCATGATGACGAGGCGGTCCATGGCGGCGATGGTGCTCAGGCGATGGGCGACGGCGATCACCGTCTTGCCCTCCATCAGCGTGTAGAGATTTTCCTGGATCGCCTGTTCGACTTCCGAATCCAAGGCGCTGGTGGCTTCATCCAACACGAGGATCGGCGCATTCTTCAACAGAACGCGGGCAATGGCGACCCTCTGGCGCTGGCCGCCCGACAGCTTGACGCCACGCTCGCCGACATGCGCCTCGTAACCCGTGCGGCCCTTGGGATCGATCAGGCCGGCGATGAATTCATCGGCATGGGCCTTCCTTGCCGCCGCCTCGACCTCGGCCATGCTGGCATCGGGGTTGCCATAGCGGATGTTGTCGATCACCGAGCGGTGCATCAGCGAGGTATCTTGCGTCACCACGCCGATGGCGGCGCGCAACGAATCCTGAGTGACCGCCGCGATGTTCTGTCCGTCGAGCAAAATCCGCCCGCCTTCGAGATCGTAGAAGCGCAGCAGAAGATTGGTGAGTGTGGACTTTCCAGCACCCGAGCGGCCAACGATGCCGACCTTTTCGCCAGGCGCGATATTGAGTGTGAAGTCATCGACGATCTTGCGCGCCGCTGGAGTGCTGGGCTTG
>JANPCS010000130.1:0-10921 GCA_031431065.1 Hyphomicrobiales bacterium
GGTGCGCAACGGCCTGAGGCGCGAGGAGCTGTTCAGCGTGGTGATCGATCACTTCCTGACCGATACGGCGCGCTATGCCGACATCGTATTGCCAGCCACCACGCAGTTCGAGCATTTCGACATTCAGGGAGGCTGGGGCCATCATTATGTCATGGCCAATAACCCCGCCATTCCACCACGAGGGGAAGCGCGCAGCAGCGGCGCCATCATGCGCGGGTTGGCTGCAAAGCTCGGGCTCGATCATGCAGCCTTCCGCGAAAGCGACGAGGAGATCGCCGCCTCGGCCTTGCCCGAAGGCTGGAAGCTTGCCGATCTGGCCGAGCAGGGCTGGCGCAAGTCACCGGCACCACGGCCAGCCATTCAACCGCTGGCGTCAAAGTTGAAGATTGCCGCTGGACCGGTTGCCGTGCCTGATCATCCGCCTACGGACCATCTGCAGTTGCTCAATCCCAAGTCGCACTATTTCCTCAATTCGACATTCGCCAACATGCAGCGGCATCAGGACCAACAGGGCAGGCCGGTGATTACACTCAATGGCGAAGATGCGAAAGTCCGTGGACTTCAAGACGGCATGCGCGTGGCGGTGCGCAATGGTGCAGCCGAATTGCGGCTGACACTGGCGGTGAGCGATAGCGTTCGGCGGGGCGTTGCGACGTTCGAGGGCAAGTGGTGGGATGGTGGCGAGAGCCAAGCAACACCGCTGAACCGGATTACCGCCTCGCGCTGGTCGCCAGCCGGGCAGCCGGCCTACAACGAAGTCTTCGTCACCGTCACGGCGGCGAACTGATTCCGCAATCTTGCCGCAATGAAATGGCGGAGTGTGGTGATGTTCACACGCCGACAGCTCATTGCCGCTCCCCTGTTCCTGATTGCATCACCAGCGTTGGCCCGCACTTGGGCTGAGCGACTGATCGAAGCCGCCGAGTCGCAAATCGGCCGCACCGTGACCTACGATCCGGCCTATGTGAAGATCACCTATCCCGGCGGCGACGTTCCCATCGAACGCGGCGTGTGCACCGATGTGATCATCCGCGCCTATCGCGATGGTCTCAACTTCGATCTGCAAAAGGCGGTGCACGAGGATATGAAAGCGAACTTTTCCGCCTATCCGAAACACTGGGGCCTGTCGCGCCCCGACCGCAATATCGATCACCGCCGCGTGCCGAACCTACAAACGTTCTTCAAGCGCCGGAACGCGGCAATGGCCGTGTCAGACAGTGCGGCGGACTATCTGTCCGGCGATCTGGTTACCATGCTGCTGCCCGGCAATCTGCCGCACATCGGCATCGTCTCGGCTACCAAGAACGATAATGGTTCACGGCCATTGCTGCTCCATAACATCGGCGGCGGCACCCAACGCGAGGACGTGCTGTTCATCTACAAGGTGACGGGGCACTTCCGATTCACTCCGGGTTGATCTTGAAGTCAGCGCCTTCGGGAAGGGTCTGGCCACCGTCGACGATGATCGTCGTGCCGGTGATGTAGGAGGCTTCATCGGAGGCGAGGAAGAGGGCGCAATTGGCAATGTCGCGTGGGGTTCCTAAGCGGCCCAGCGGAATTGCCGCCGCCATCGATTTGATGAAGGCCACGGAGCGATGCATCTTCACGCCTTCAGTCTCGATGTTGCCGGGTTCGATGCCGTTGACGGTAATGCCATAGCCCGAGAATTCGAGGGCCGCCGACTTGATGAAGCCATTGATGCCGGCCTTGCTGGCGGAATAGTGCCCGTGGCCGGGGCTGGTGACGCGTGGACCGGTGATCGATGACGTGAAGATCATGCGCCCTGCGCGTTTGGCCTTCATGTGCGGCAGAGCGGCGCGGGCGGCGAGAAAGGTGCCCTTGAGGTTGACGGCCAGCACCCTGTCCCACTCCTCAGGGCTGGTGTTCTCGATCAGTGTCCAAGGGAAGATGCCGGCGTTCTGCACGACAATGTCAAGCGAGCCGTAGCCATCGCGTGCGGTCTTGACGGCACGCTGGGCGTCGTCGAATTGCGAGATATCGGTCTCGACGAAGAGGCCGCCCAGACGTTTGGCGGTGGCTTGTCCGGCTTCCACTTCAGTATCGGCGATCACCACTTTGGCGCCTTCTTCGACGAAGCGCTGGGCGATGCCTTCGCCGATGCCGCGCGCCGCGCCGATGACAAGCGCGACCTTGCCGTCCAGTCTCAGTGTCATGCGAACCTCTGGCGGATCTGCAGTTTGAGGGTGTCAAGCAGCACAGCGGCAAGCACCAGCAGGCCGAGGATGACTTGTGTGTAATGGGCAGGAAGGCCCATGAGATTGATTGCGGTATGAATCGACGACAGCAGCAAGACACCGGCATAAACGCCGGGCAGCCTGCCGATGCCGCCCTTGAGGCTGACGCCGCCAATGACCACGGCAGCAAATGCGTTGAACAGCATGCCGCTGCCCAAGCCGGCAGTGGCGCCCGAGGTTCTGATCGCCAGCAACCAACCGGCGAAGCCAGCGATCATGCCGGCAAGGGTGAACCCGATGAGCGTCAGGCGGTCGACCGGAATGCCGGCGCGAAAAGCCGCTGCCGCATTGCCGCCGATCAGCATCAGATGCCGCCCGAACGGCGTCTTGGACATGATGAAGGAACTGAGAACAAAAGCCAGAATGGCAAGTAGGGCGTGTAGCGGCAACAGTCCGAAGAAATCGATGCCGATCGAACGCAATGCCGGATCGAGTCCCTGGGCCGAGCCGCCGCCCGACAGCGCCAACACCAAGCCACGCACCCAAATATAGGATGCCAACGTCACGATGAAGGCATTCATGCCGAGCTTCACCACGAGCAGCCCGTTGGACAAGCCGACGATGCCACCGACAAAAAGAACGAGAAGCAGAGAGGCCGGGATGTTGAGCCAGGCCGGCTCGAGCGTCAGCCCCAGGCCGATGCCGCGCGTACAGAACAGGATGCCGGTAATCATCGCGGCCAGCGCCATGACCGATTCGACCGAGAGATCCATGTGCCCGGCAATGATGAGGATGGCCAAGCCGATGGCCATGACGCCAACGAAGGTCGATTGTTCGACGATGTTGGCGAAAATGCCGATCTGGAAATAATTCGGTACGAAGACAGAAAACACGATCAACACCACAGCCAGCATGAACCAGACGAGATGATCGAGGACGAATTCGGCAATAGCGCGCTGGCGGGGACTGGCCATGGAAAGTCCGTATACAGATGAAATTTCAATCTACCATCGCCGTCATGCCGGCTACCGCCGGCATGACGGCCATTGAGGATGATGGTCCGCCGGCTTATTCCACCGGCATGATCTTGTCAGCGGGCGCTTTGAGGTTGCCCCAGAAGCGCGGTTCATCGACGTTGTCCTTGGTGATGACGGCGCCGGGGATCTTGATGTTCGGACCCCACTTCTCGATGGTCACCACCGAATCCAATCCCAACACGGTATAGTTGCCGGGCTTGATTTCCTGCTTGTTGACGATCTTATCGGCGAACATGGCGACAGCTGCGGCCTGAGCATAGAGCGGCTGTTCGACCTCGACATTGAGCCAGCCCTTGCGGATCAAGTCGAGTGCGACGGGTACACCGCTGGACGAAATCAACATGACATCGCCCGGCTTCTTGCCCTTGGCTTCAAGCGAGGCCACGGCCGCCACGGAAAGATGTCCCGAATGCAGGAAGATCAGGTCGATATCGGGATTGGCGACGATCTGGTCGGAGACGATGGTGCCGGCATTGGCGGCATCCCACAGCATGGCGGGCAGTGAAATGATCTGGACACCTGAGAAGTCCTTCATCTTCTCCTCGAAGCCCTTCTGGATGTCGAGCGTATAAGGGTCGGCCGGATCGCCAAGAACTTGCAGCACCTTGCCCTTCACGCCGCCATTTTTCTCCTTCAGCAAACGCTGAATTTCGCCCGCCGCCTTGTAACCGATCTCGACGGTGCCGGCGACGGACGTGAATTCGGATGGAGTGGCGGTAATCTGCCGATCGAAGATGATGACCGGGATACCGGCGGCGCGGGCCTTTTCGATCGACGGCTGCAGCGCGTTGAAATCCACGGCGGCCAAAATAATGGCGGCGGGCTTCAGCAGAATGGTGTCGTTCATCTGGCTCTGTTGCAGGTCGGTCTTGTTGTCGGCGTTCAAGCTCACGACCTCATAGCCGACGTCTGCCAAAAACTTGGTGAGCGAGGAAACCGACTCGGTCTGGAACTCGTCAAGCAATGTCGGCACCATGTAAAAGATCTTGCCCTTCATCTCAGCGAAGGCGGGGCTCACGATTCCCATTGCCGCAATGGCTAGGGATGCAGTCAGCAGTCGGCGCAGGCGGTTCATGGACGTCTCCTTGGTTGATGGTGGTTCAGGCTTAAGTGCCATTCGGCCTCGGGACTTGGGCAGCTTCTGTCATGAAGCCGCCGAGAGTTCAGTTTCGCCGGTGATCATGTTCTCGACTTCATCGGGGCTGGTGAGTTTTGCCGCGACATCGCCAGCCACCTTGCCCTGGCGGATGACGACAATGCGGTCTGCCACCTGGAAGGCCTGAGTCATGATGTGAGTAATGATGATCACGCCAATGCCTTGCGCTGCTATGCGCTTGATCATCGCGAGGCCGCGCTTGGTCTGCTCGACGCCCAGGGCAGCGAACGGCTCATCGAGCAACACCAGCTTGCCGCCCCAATGCGCAAAGCGGTTGAGTTCGATGGCCTGGCGCTGGCCGCCGGAAAGGTATTCGACGTTGGTGCGCAAGTTGGGGATGCGCGTGCCGGCATTGGCCATGGCCTTGGCGACGACGTCCTCCATCGCCTTTTCCTGCAGCACCGGGATACCGAAATACTTCCTCACGATTTCGCGGCCCATGAAGAAATTGCCGACAACATCGACATTGGTGCACAACGACAGGTCCTGATAGACGGTCTCGATGCCCATGGCCTTGGCGTCGGCCGGAGACGCGAAGCTTTGCACCACACCTTCGAACAGCATGCGGCCCGAGGTGCGGTGCAAGCCGCCGGAAATGATCTTGACGAGGGTCGATTTGCCGGCACCGTTGTCGCCCAGCAGCGCCACGACCTCGCCCCGGCTGACATTAAAGCTGATGCCGCGCAGCGCTTCGATTGCGCCGAAGCTCATCTTGATGTCTTCGAGTTGCAAGAGCGGTGGGCTGGTCATGCGGCGTGGCTCGCAATCATCTTCATATCCTTATTCCTGGCGCACCGTTCTCGAGGCGATCAGGCTGCGCGGTTCGATCGAACGCGCCAACATCGCCATCCCCTTGCCAATTCTCAAGGATCATGGCCCGGATTTTCGATACTGCAAATGGTTTTTATGAATGCAGCGCAACATCATCTGGAAGCCTCTACTTGAGCGCACTGGCGATCTCGCGGCCGACGATCTCGGCCTCGCCCGGTTTCAGGCACATCGGATTGACGATCGCTACGTTGCGGTCGCGGAGGAATGGGTCGATGGCGATGGCGGGTGTGCCACGTTGAAGCTTCATAATGAGATCCGTGGCGGTGAGGCGGGAATGATCGAGGGCAATCTCGACTGCCGGCACGGCACCGGTATCGGTTTTCGCCGTGATGGTGGCATTGGCCCGCGTCAAGTGCGCGGCGATGATCTCGCAAGCGGCCAGCCAGCGGGCGTGACGGGTGCTATCACCCTCGGCGATGAAGAGCTGCAGCGCGGTCAGGAGGCCGGCGATCTCTTCCTTTCCTGCCTTGCAACTGCGGCCGATGCCATGTTGCGGGGTGCCTTTCAGCCGCGCCTTGTCGATCAGGTTGGCAGGCGGCTCCCACATGTCCCAGAAGATGTCGAGGTCAAGATGCTGCAAGGCCGCTGCCATGACGAGATCGCGTTTTCCCGCCAGAATGCCGCTGGCTTGCGGACCGCCCAAAGCCTTGCCTCCCGAGAAGGCGACGAGATCGGCCCCTTGGGATATGAAACGCCGGAGGTTGGCCTGCGGTGGCAATTGCGCGGCGGCATCGACGACGACCGGAATCCTGTGGGCGTGGGCCACCGCCACGACTTCACGCAAGGATGGACGGGCGTTGCCGTCAGCCACGTAGTGGATCGCGGCGGTGCGCTCGTTGATGGCATCCTCGATCTCCCAACCTTCAGCATCGCGCACGCCCGCGCCGGCATAGCGGTCGGGCAGGCCGACCTCGATGATTTTCATGCCGGCGGCGCGAATGGCGTGGTCATAGAAATTGCGCTGGCTGCGCACCATGATGCATTCGTTTTTCATGCCAGCGGTATCGGGAAGCCTGGCCATGCGGCCGGGGTCGAGCCCGGTCATGCAGGCGGCAGCCGAGAGCAGCAGGCAGGCCGAGGCGCCCGAGGCGATGTAGCCCGCTTCCGCACCGGTTGCTTCGGCAATGCGGATCGACGCCGCGGCCTGCAGTGCGGCGATGTCGACACAAGATTGCGAGGCTTCTACCATGGCGGCCGCCACCTCCGGCCGCATGATGCCGCCCGACAGCCTGGTGGCTGGTCCCTTGGCGTTGATAATGGTTTTGACACCAAGCTCGTCGAAGATCGTCATGTGGCGTACTTCCGGATGTTCTGGACCTTCGTTATCGCCGCTCAAGCTGGCGGTGCCAAGCCCCCAAGAGTTGCGCGTTCCGCCGTGAACTGTCAGGGTAGAGCCATGCCGAAACTCCTCCCAACATTGTCACGATGGCGGTGACGCTCAAGGATGTTGCCTGGCGCGCCGGGGTGTCGCGCTCGGCGGTGTCGCGCACCTACACGGATGGTGCCAGCGTATCGGCGCGCACCCGTGCCAAGGTCGAGGCGGCGGCACGCGAATTGGGTTATACGCCAAGCTTCATCGCCCGCAGCCTGGCCACCAAGCGCACCAAGCTCATCGGGCTCATCGCCAACAACTTCCGGAACCCGGCGTTTCTCGAGGTTTTCGATCTCTATACAAGGGCGCTGCAGGCCCGTGAGCTGCGGCCGCTGCTGGTCAACCTGACGAACGAGAGCGATCCGGCGCAGAGCCTGCGCATGCTGCGGCAGTATAGCGTCGATGGCGTCATCGTCGCGACCTCGACACTCCCTGAAGGCTTTGCACGGGCATTCAGCGCCGCGCAAGTGCCGGTGGTGCATGCCTTCGGGCGTTTCGACCCGCGGTCCAGGGCGCATGTCGTCGGCATCGACAATGTGGCTTGCGGGGCCATGGCGGCCGAGACACTGGTGGCGCGCGGTTACAGCCGGATCGCGGTGATCGGCGGGCCCGACTATGCGAGTTCGACGCAAGACCGGGTGGCCGGCTTCACGGCCGGGCTTGGGGCGCTTGGGCTGCAGGCCGCCGATAACTCCTACGCTTCCAATTACAGTTATGAGGCTGGCCGCGAGGCAATGAAGGCGCTGATGATACGGCTGACGCCGGAGGCGGTGTTCTGCGGCGACGATCTGATTTGCATGGGCGCCATGGATGCGGCGCGCGCGAGCGGATTCGCAATACCGCTGGACATCGGTTTTCTTGGTTTCAACGACATCAGCATGGCGGGCTGGGACGCCTATAACCTGACCACCATCCGCCAACCGATTGGCGAAATCATTGTCGCTTCAGTGGCACTTGTTGCCGAGCTGGCAGGTGACCGCGAACGGCCGCCGTCGCTCAAGCTGTTCGATTGTTCGATCGTCGAGCGCGCGACATTGCGGCCGATTATCTGAGGCTTGGCGGCCTCGCATCGGTCCACGCGCCACCGGATTTGGCTGACTCGACCGCCGCCTTGATGGCCGCAATCGAGCGCAAGCCGTCGATGGCCGTCGGGTAGTGGCAAGCCAGTGGATTGGGCGCGCGGCCCTGCTTCCTGGCGGTGATCACCTCGGCCAGATCGGCGTAGATGTTGGCAAAAGCCAGCGGCATGCCCTCGGCGTGGCCAATGGCAATACGCGAGGCGCGATCGGCTTCCGGCGACAAGCCGGGACCGCCGCGTTCGAGTGTCACGGTGGGGGCGTTGAGGGGCGTCCAGTAGAGTTGGTCCGGCCATTGCTGGGCCCAGCGCAATCCGCCCTTCTCCCCGAAGACGCGGATATTGAGACCGTGCATGGAGCCAACGGCGACCGAACTGGTCCACAGGCGCAGCACGGCGCCGCCATTCATCCGTACACTGACCATCGCATCGTCCTCCAGCGCGCGGCCGGGGAGGCAGGAGATGAAGTCGGCGGTGAGCTCCCGCGCATCCTCGCCTGCGATGAAGCTCGCCATATGGAGCGCATGGATGCCGCAATCGGCAAACTGCGCCGAGATGCCGGCCTCAGCCGGGTCATAGCGCCAGCGCACCCGCGGATTATCGGCATCGGCGGCATCGGCATGGAAGCCATGCGCGAATTCGGCCTTGATGAGGCGCACCTTGCCGAGATCGCCGCGCGCCACCATGGCGCGCATGTGGCGCACCAGGGCATAACCAGAGTAACCGTAGTTGACAGCGCAGATCGAGCCGGTGCGCTTGGCGGTGGCGGCGATGTCCTCGGCCTCCGCGACCGTCACCGTCATCGGCTTCTCGCACAGCACGTTGATGCCGGCCTCCAGGAAGGCCTTGGTGATTTCGTAGTGGGTGGAATTTGGCGTGGCGACGGTGACGAGATCGAGCCGGTTCTCGCGGTTCGTCTCACCGGCCAGCATTTCCTTCCAATTGCCATAGGAGCGGTCAGGCGTCAGGCCGAGGCGGATGGCATAGTCGCGGCCCTTCCGCGGATCGGCATCGAAGGCTGCGGCCTGCATTTCATAGAGTCCGTCCAAGGTGGCGCTGATGCGGTGCGCCGGGCCGATCTGGCTGCCTTCGCCGCCGCCGATCATACCCCATTTCAGTTTCGTCATGTGAATTACCCGCCAGTTAAGGTCATGCGAGATCAGATTTTGCTGATATCGATCCAGCAGCGCTGCCGGTGCGAGGCCCAAGCCGCCTCGATCACCCGGTTGACCTCCATGCCATCGCGGAATGTCGGCCACTTGGGTTTTCTGTTAGCGATGGCCTCGAGGAAGTCGCGCGCCTCGATGATGATCTGGTCCTGATAGCCGGTGCCGTGGCCTGGTCCCAGGCAGAACGGCTGGTAGTCCGGATGCAGCGGGCCGGTCAGGATCTTGGTGAAGCCCTGGCGGTCAGGCTTGGCGCCGCCCTTGTAGAACCACAGCGCATTCTGGTCTTCCTGATCGAAGCGGATGGCGCCCCTGGTGCCGAATATCTCGTAAACGTAACCCATCTTGCGGCCGGTGGCGACGCGGCTGATGAACAGCGAGCCCAGGGCGCCGCTGGCAAAGCGGCAGGTGATCTGGGCCTGATCGTCATTGGTCACAGCCACCTCGCCTTCAGGCGATGGCCGGGTTTTGTGAACGGTCTCGATCTCGGCAATCAATGACGCGATGGGGCCAGCAAGTGCCAAGGCGGCGTTGATGATGTGAGGCGAGAGATCGCCCATGTTGCCATTGGCCAGGCCTGTCGTGCGCCACGAGGCGGGCAGTGCCGGATCGGCGAGGAAGTCCTCGGTGTGTTCACCGCGGAAATAAGTCATGCTGCCGATCTCGCCCAATGCGATGATCTGACGGGCCAGTTGCGAGGCGGGTGTGCGGATATAATTGAAGCCGGTCATGTGGATTAGGCCGCTCGCCTCGGCTGCCGCCAGCATCTCGCGCGATTGCGCCAGGCCCATGCCCAATGGTTTCTCGCAGAGCACATGCTTCGCCCGGGCAAAGCAGGCCAGGGCGATGTCGCGGTGGGTTTCCTGCGGGCTGGCGATCACGACGGCTTCGACGCGCGGGTCATCGACCAGCACCCGCCAGTCGGCGGTCGAGCGGGCAAAGCCGAATTGCCGGGCCTTGGCGGCAGCGCCTTCTTCCGTGGTGGTACAGATGACTTCGAGCGAGGGCCGCAGAATCGTGTCAAAGACCGCGGCAACAGCGGCCATGGCGACCGAATGGGCCTTGCCCATGTAGCCGCCGCCAACAATGCCTATTCCGATCGAGGTCATGTGAAGTCCCGTTTGCAACCGGTTGCAAAATACTAAAACCGCTTTTATGCTTTGCCGTCAAGACCGATGTGGCGAAAGGTTTGTAATGACTGATTGGCGGGGGATCAACGGCAACCGCTTCCTCGTGCTCGGTCGCGCCGGGCTCGATCTCTATGCCGACCCGCCAGGGACGGAGATCGAAGAGGCGCAACGCTTCACATCGGCCCTTGGTGGGTCAGCCGCCAATATCGCCGTCGCCATCGTCAAGCTTGGCGGCAAGGCCTCGCTCATCACCACGGTCTCCGGCGATGCGGTGGGACGCTATGTTGTGAACGAGTTGAAACGCTATGGTGTTGGCTCGAAACATGTGCGGGCGGTGGGCGGCGAGGCGCGCACCTCGCTGGCGGTGGTCGAGACCAGGGCCGAGAACTGCCAGTCGGTGATTTATCGCAATGGTGCAGCCGATTTCGAACTGAGCGATGCTGACGTCCACAGCGTTCCCTTTGGCGACTATGGAGCACTGATCGTCACCGGCACCAGCCTGGCCGCTGAACCGTCGCGCTCTGCCACTTTCCGCGCCATGGGGCTGGCCCGCGCTGCATCGCTTCCGGTGATCCTCGATGTCGATTATCGGCCCTACTCATGGACCAGTGCAGGGGATGCGGCAGCAACCTGTAGCCAAGCCGCCGTACTGAGCAATATCGTCATCGGCAACGATGTGGAATTCGCGGTGATGAACAATGGCCGCGATGGCTTGGTGCTGGCAAAGTCGCTGGCGGAACAGCAAGCGAAGATCGTTGTCTACAAGATGGGCGAGAAGGGCTCGGTGACGTTTGCTCCGGGCCTGCAGTTTGAAACCGGCATCTTCGCAGTGACGCCGTTGAAACCCACCGGTGCTGGCGATGCGTTCATGGGCGGCTTTGTCACGTCGCTGGCCGAGGGTCTCGATCTCACGCAGGCGGTGCGGCGCGGATCTGCCGCTGCGGCGATCGTCGTCACCA
>JANPCS010000131.1:0-11074 GCA_031431065.1 Hyphomicrobiales bacterium
CGTGGATTAGACACCATGTTGGTTGATCTCCTGGATAAACATGCCCCCTGGCTTTCGATCCTTCTCGTCAATCGGCCAATGTTTATTGGTGCCGCTTTACTGTTGTTGGTTTACGCCCTCTATCGGGGCGCACGATTCGTGGCCAGCAAAGGACCGATAGATAAGCCGAAAAGGATCTGGCCTTGGCAGTGGCGGAAAATTGATCAGCTTGAAATGCTCTACTTACCACAATGGGCTGCCGTTGCCTGTGGCTACCACCCCAACAAACTTGCAACAGACCAACATAACAATCTTCGCCCTTGGTTTCGTGAGTTTCAGCGCGTAAAAGGCGCCATTAATAGTGGGACTCTATTGGTGGATGGAAAGCGAATAACCGCAAGCGGGACGACCTATATTCATCGAAATTACATTGCCGAATTTTATAGATCTCAAGGAGACTTGAGAGCCGCGTTCTTTCCCGAGAAACGCCTAATAAATGCCCTCAGGAGCAGACTCAATGTGAAAACCGAGAAAATTGAAAAGCCAGAAGAACCATCGCAACCAAACAAGGCGTAATTCAATCGCCTCTATCGGCACCGTGCACTGAAATTGCAATGGAGCCAAAAATTCGCCGTAGCGAAACATGTATTTCAGGCTGGGCCCCGACCAGAGGACATCGGCTTTTTATGGTCGTTCGACCATTCTGACGTAAGCTATTGATTGTGGCGGTCAACAGTAGCGTGATTGGAACGCCTCGACCCAAAATTCACTTGTCATCAGCTAGTGTATATCATATGTAGATACAATGAGATCGGCCAACGCTCGAAATTGGGAGTCGCTGAATGCAGACCGTCGTCAAGAAATGGGGAAACAGTCTTGCCCTGCGCCTGCCGCAGGCCATGGCCGCCGATCTCCAAATCACCGAGGGCGCGACCGTATCGCTCTCAATCGAAGACCACGCACTTGTCGTAAAGCCAACGCGCAAGCGGTATCGGCTGTCGGAGCTCCTCGCCCAGATGGACCCCAAGAGCAAACGGGAGGAAACCGATTGGGGCTCGCCCGCCGGCGAGGAGGCCTGGTGACCGGAAAGTTCTATCAGCCGGAACGCGGCGATCTCATCTATCTCGATTTCACCCCGCAAGCCGGAACAGAACAGGCAGGCCGCAGGCCCGCTCTCGTACTGTCACCCATGGACTTCAACATTGCCACCGGCCTGGCGTTTGTGTGCCCGTTGACGACCCAGGTGAAGGGAAGTCCTTTTGATGTGCCCGTTCCTCGCGGTGCGGGCCTGAGCGGGGTGATTCTTTCCGATCACATGCGGTCTGTGGACTGGATTCAACGGAAGGCTGCATTTCATAGCAAGGCCCCAGCTGACCTGGTTGCCGACGTGTTGGGGCGCATTGAGGCGATCCTGGGCATCGATTTCGGCTCCACATAGTTTCGACTCAACCCCTTGATTTCCATCGCCAACCCCCCATATCCCGGTCACTGTGATCTCCATCACACTCCCATTCATCTCCAGTTCAGCTTGGCATCGCTAAAAGCAGGGTCGAAAGGAATTCCGGGGCCCATGCGTAAGTTTCTCGCCATTGCCGTTATCGCGCTGACCGCCGCTTTTGGGGCGGGGACGGCCGATGCGCAGGTTCGGATCAAGATCATGACCAATCCCGGTATTGGCGCCATCAAGCAGCGTGGCCCCAGGATTCCGCGTGTTAATCCGGTGAGGCCCAAGATCCTGCTCATTCCGCCGTCGCGGGCCGTGAAGCTGGCGCAGCGGGCTTTTCCCAATACCAAGCCTTTGAAGGTCACGCCGAGCGGGAAGAACTATATTGTCAGCCTGAAATCCGGTGGTACGATCAGACGGGTGATGGTGGACGCAGTAACGGGAGCGGTCACCTCAGGTCCGTAATTTCCCGTTTCAGGATTTCCCTATGCGGCTTCTCGTCGTCGAAGACGATCCGGACATCAACCGTCAGATCGTCACTGCGTTACAGGACTCGGGCTATGTCGTCGATTCGGCGAAAGATGGCGAGGAAGGCCATTTCCTTGGCGATACCGAGCCCTATGACGCGGTGGTGCTCGACCTCGGCCTGCCGGTTCTCGACGGCGTCAGCGTTCTGGAAAAATGGCGCCGGGCGGGGCGCAAGATGCCGGTCTTGATCCTCACGGCGCGCGACCGCTGGAGCGACAAGGTGGCGGGCTTCGATGCCGGCGCCGACGACTATGTGGCCAAACCCTTCCACATGGAAGAAGTGCTGGCGAGGGTGCGCGCGCTGCTGCGGCGCAGCGCCGGCCACGCCACCAGCGAGCTGACCTGCGGGCCGGTGTCGCTCGACACCAAGAGTGCTCGCGTCATCGTCAATGGCACGGCGATCAAGCTGACCTCGCTGGAATTCCGGCTGCTGGCCTATCTGATGCACCACAAGGGCAAGGTGGTGTCGCGCACCGAACTCGTCGAGCATCTCTACGATCAGGACTTTGACCGCGATTCGAACACGGTTGAAGTGTTTGTCGGCCGCTTGCGCAAGAAGCTCGGCGTCGAGGTCCTCCACACCATCCGCGGCATGGGATATTGCATGACCGAGCCGGATAATGCGGCCTAGGTCGCTTTCCGCCCGGCTGATCATTTCCTCCGCCATCGTCAGCATCGTGTTGCTGGCGGCCACCGGCATTCTGCTCGCCGGACTGTTTCAGACGGCCCTGGAGCGCAACTTCGATGCGAGGCTTCGCGCCGTGCTCGACGGACTTCTGGCCAATGTCGAAGTCGATAGCGACGGCAATCCTGTGCTCTCCGGCGAAATGGCCGACACGCGCTTCACGCTTCCGCTGTCAGGCTGGTACTGGCAGGTGGTGCCCTTGGCCGACAGCAACGGCGCCGACCTTGCCTCGCTGTCGCTGCTGGAACAGCGCCTTGCACCCGATGCGGCGTTGCTGACCAGGCGCGGCGCTGACGGGGTCGCTAGTTTCTATATGTTCGATGGCAATGGCGCCAGCCTGCGCACCATCGAACAGGTTTTCCAGCTGCCGGGAAGCCAGAGCAGCTTCTCGGTTCTGGTGGCCGGAAACTTCGATGAACTGCGCGGCGAGGTGAGCGCTTTTCAGCGCGGACTGATCGCCAGCCTGGTGTTGCTGGGTCTAGGCCTGCTGTTGGCGATTTTCGTCCAGGTGCGATTTGGCTTGCGCCCGCTTGGTGCCCTGCAAGTTGGCCTGACCGCCATCCGCGAAGGCAAGGCGGAAAGGCTCGAGGGTGAATTTCCAGCCGAGATCCAGCCGGTCGCCGGGGAACTGAACCTGCTGATCCAGTCCAATGCCGAAATCATCGACCGGGCCCGCACGCAAGTTGGCAATCTTGCCCATGCCTTGAAGACTCCACTCAGCGTTCTGACCAACGAGGCGGCAAGCCAAAAGGGTGCGTTGGCATCGAAGGTCCAAGAACAAGCGCAGGTGATGCGCGATCAGGTGAGCCTTTATCTCGACCGCGCCCGCCGTGCTGCGAGAGCCCAGGGCTTGGGTGCCGTAACCGAAATGAAGCCGGTACTCGATGCGCTGGCCCGCACTTTGCAGCGCATCAACCGCGACAAGGGTGTGATGGTGACGGTCGAATGCGAAGAGGGCTTGAAGTTCAGGGGCGAGCGGCAGGATCTCGAAGAAATGGTCGGCAATCTCCTCGACAATGCCTGCAAGTGGTCGCACGGAAAAGTCGACGTCAAAGCCAGCCTGTTGCGCGAGGTCAATCCGTCCGGCCGCATCTGGCTCAAGCTGCAGGTCGACGACGACGGCCCGGGACTTCCCGCCGACAAGCGCGATGAGGCGGTGAAACGCGGGCGGCGGCTCGATGAAAGCAAGCCGGGCTCGGGGCTCGGACTTTCGATCGTGACTGAAACCGCCACGATGTACAATGGCAAGCTGACGCTTGGTGACGCCGAATTGGGGGGCCTCAGGGTGACCATGACGCTGCCGGCGGCGATTTGAGCGCGTTTGCATTTGCCGGGATGTTGGGATTGCGACATTAGTCTCGGAAGACTCAATGCACCGAGGTGCGTTTGCATCCCGTTTCAATCCGAACTATAAACCTGTGAGTGTTTTCAATCTGTTTGATGCTCCGGAGTGACCGGAGTGGTCGTCGATTATGGGGAGCTGGCCAAATACCGGCTGCCATCGTGACACGTGATGTTCGCAGGATACCCCCGGTCGCGAACTCACTTGTAGAGGACGGGCCAGAAATGGTCCGTCCTCTTGCATTCAGGCACGCTGTTTGCCGGCCACCGCGTGATCGATGACCGGGATGCCGCGCTCGCGATAGGGCGTGCGGCCATAGAAGGCGCGGTAGCATTTGGAAAAATGCGACGGCGAGGAAAAGCCGCAGGCCAGCGCCACGTTGATCACCGACATATCGGTTTGCAACAGCAGCGAACGGGCCTTCTTGAGGCGGAGCTCGAGATAATAGCGCTTGGGGCTGCGGTCGAGATAGCGGCGGAACAGCCGCTCCAGCTGCCGGGTCGACAGGCCCGCCTGCTTGGCCAGAAGCGAGGGCGACAGCGGCTCCTCGAGATTTCCCTCCATCTCCTCGATGATGCCGACGAGCTTTGGATGCCGGGCGCCGATGCGGGCGGGCAGCGACATGCGCTGATGCTCGCTGTGATGGCGGATGGGCGAATGCAGGATGCCTTCCGCTACGGCAGAGGCCAATTCCGGCCCGTGCTGGCTGGCGATCAGCGTCAGCATCATGTCAAGGGCCGTCGTGCCGCCGGCACTGGTGAAACGGTCGCGGTCGATTTCGAACAAGCCGCCGGTGGCATCGAGATCGGGGAAGGCCTCGGAAAAGCCCGGCAGGTTTTCCCAATGCAGCGTGCAGCGATAACCATCGAGAAGGCCGGCCTCGGCCAGCACATGGGCGCCGGTGCAGACAGCCCCGATGTCCGAGCCCTTGCGGGCGACTTTTCGCAACCAGGCGGTGAGGCGTTTGTCGGCATGGTGCTGGATGTTGAGACCGCCGCAGACGATGACCGTGGCATGTTCCGGAATGGCGCCGAGATCGCCGTCCACCATGGCGAGGATGTTGTTGGAGGCGGCCACCGGCCTGCCGTCGACCGAATGCATCGTCCACTTATAGAGCGACTTTTCCGACAGCCGGTTGGCGATGCGCAATGGTTCGATGGCCGAGGTGACCGGCATCATGGTGAACTCCGGCACCATGATGAGGGCAACATGCTGGGGAAATTGCTTTGGCTTGTCGCCGAACATCGTTTCTCAACTCCGCTATGCCCCAGCCTTTTGATGAAATTTTCGTGCTTTGTCCATCAGCGTCATGTCGCGGGTTAAAAACGACAGAGGCTTGGGCCAACCGGTCGTATTCGTAATGGCGCTGTCGCAAACATCCGTGCTGGCGGGATTTGGTCCGGGCAATGTCTGGGGCAATCCATTGGAGCCCAGCGATTCATGAATGCCCCGCTTGCCACGGCCGCGACCGCCGGACTTGCCGACGCGAGCCCCGTTTCGGCCTTCCTGCGCAAGTTGTCGATCGAGATCACGCCGAAACAGATCGAAAAACTGCCTGTATTGGCCGCGAAACTGCCGCCGGGCTGCAATGTCTTCATCGCCCTGATCGATCCCGCCGATGTGCCCTTCCAGATCGAGGCGGCGCGGCAGCTGAAGACTGCCGGATTCGCGCCCATCCCGCATGTGCCCGCCCGCTTTGTGCGCGATGAGGCTGACTTGCATGGCCGTATTGCCGCGCTCGCTCAGGCAGGCTCCACTCAGATGCTGGTGCTGGGCGGCGGCGCTCCGACGCCCATCGGCGTTTATAACGCTGCCATTCAGCTTCTCAAGACAGGCGTGTTCCAGGCCAATGGCGTGACGCGCATCGGCATCGCCGGGCACCCTGAGGGCAATAACGACATCACCAAGATCCATGGCGAGGCCGTGCTGCTGCAGGCCCTGAGCGAGAAGCAGGCCTATCTCAAGGCCAACGGCATCGAGGGCTTCATCGCCACGCAGTTCCTGTTCGAGGCCAATCCGGTTGCCGACTGGGCAAGGACTCTCAAGGCGGCGGGCATTGACTTGCCGATTCATGTCGGCGTGCCTGGCCCGGCGACGATCAAGACGCTGGTCAAATATGCCGCGATGTGCGGCGTCGGCAATTCCGCCCGCTTCATCAGGAAGCAGGCGATGAACATCACCAAGCTTTTGAGCGTCAATACGCCCGACGAATTTGTGGCCGGCCTGGCGCGCCTGCATTTTGAAAAGCCGGAACTGCGCATCGCTGGGCCGCACATGTATCCGTTCGGCGGGTTCGACAAGCTGTTCGACTGGGTTAGCCCGCAGCTTGCCTGATGGGCTCTCTTGCCCTATATGAGGTATCAGGTAGCAATTCAGGTAGCAGGTAGAAAATGGCGCTCAGCATCAAGAACCGCGAGGTCGAGGCACTGGCCCGCGAATTGGCGAGGCTGACCAAGAAACCGATCACCGAAGCCGTGCGCGACTGCCTGAAGCGCGATGTGGAGCGGGCAAGGACGGTTTCTTGTCTCCAACCGGCCACCAATCTCAAAGCGCGCATCAAGGAGATTGCGGGAAGATATGCGGCACGGCCGTTGTCTGGCCTGACGGACGACCAAATCCTCGGCTATGACGAATTTGGGGCGCCGACCAAATGATCGTCGATACATCGGCGATTATCGCGATCCTGGAACAGGAGCCGGAAGCCAATTTCTTTGAGGACCGGCTTTTGGCCACAAGTGAAAAATTCATGGCGGCCCCGAGTTTGCTTGAAGCTTGCATGGTCGCGAGCGGCAGGAGAGGGCCGGAAGGAATTGGCGAGGTTGAAGAATTGATTCGCGTCCTTGCCGTAAGAATCCTGCCATTCGACGAGAGAGCCGCGCGCTCGGCAATTGACGCGTTCGGACGTTTCGGCAAGGGCCGTCATCCGGCGGGGCTGAATTTCGGCGATTGCATTTCCTATGCGTTGGCTAAATCAGAAGCCATGCCGCTGCTGTTCAAAGGCAATGATTTCCGGCTGACGGACATCGAGCCGGCAATCTAAACCGCCACCTCCTGCTTGCCGAACAGCTTCACTCTCGCGGGCTCGCGCGCCGCCACGTTAAGGAAATCCCACACGTAATGCGCATGGGAGCGGAAGACGTAGATGTCGAAAATCTTGTCTTCCACCACATGCAGCAGGGCCGCGACCTCGGCGAAGCGCATGCGGCGGCAGGTGCCGGCGCCATAATCGTCAGACATGAGATCGAGCGATGTGCCCTTCATCAGTACCTCGCGGCAGCCTTCGCCCTCCATGCGGATGACGGCCCGCATGTCGGAGACATCGACGGCCAGCGCATGAATGCCGCCAAGAGCGCCACGCAGCGAAGCCAGCAACTCCGCCGTTTTCGTCCGTGGGCAGAGGATCAGCCACTGGTCGATCGACAGCCACAGCACCCTGATGCCGCCCCAGGCCACGGATGTGCGCGGTTCCTTGGGGAGAGCAACGCCCAGCACTTCTTTCGCGGCGGCCATGAATTTCCTGTCGCTGGTCAGGCCGCGCAGATCGATCATGCCGCGATCCGGAATCTCGCGCAGCGAGACGGCGAGACCCGTTGGTGCGGAAATGCCGGCGAGTGCGGATTCGTAAGTGAGCTCAGACATTCAGCTTGGCCCCTTCCTTGTCGTAAAACACCGTATCGGTGATCTTGGCCTTCACCACCTTGCCGCCCGGAAGCGGGAACGAGATCGTCTCGCCCAGGCGGGCGCGGCCGTTCTGGATCAGCGCCATGGCAATCGAACGGCCCAGAGTTGGTGACATGTAGGATGACGTCACCTGACCGATCATCTCCATCGGCGGTTTGTCCTTCACCTCACGCACCGCATAGGCGCCATCCGGTAAAACCTCGTTCGGGTCTTCGGTGAGAAGGCCCACCAGCTGCTTGCGGTCCGGTGCCTTGAGATAGGGCTGCTCCAGCGAACGTTTGCCGATGAAGTCGGTTTTCTTTTTCGAGACCAAGCCCTCGAGGCCGGCATCGATGGGGGTCGTCGTGCCGTCGGTCTCGTCGCCGACGACGATGTAGCCCTTCTCGGCGCGCAGCACATGCAGCGCCTCGGTGCCATAGGGCTCGAGGCCGAATTCGGCACCCGCCGCGATGATCTCGTTCCACAGGCCCCGGCCGAGGTTCGACGGCGTTGCCACCTCATAGGAGAGTTCGCCCGAAAAGCTGATGCGGAACAGCCGCACCGGGTGGGCCCCGAGCTTTCCTTCGACGAACGACATATGCGGCAGTGCTTCATGCGAGATATCGAAATCGGGATCGAGCTTGGCCAGCACCTCGCGCGCGCGTGGACCGGCGATGGCGAACTGCGCCCATTGCTCGGTGACGGGAGTCACGAAGACCTTGTACTGCGTCCACTCGGTCTGCAGCCATTCTTCGAGCCAGGCGGCGATGCGGTCGGCACCACCGGAGGTCGTGTGCATGAGGAAGTGGTCGTCGCACAAACGCACCGTGACGCCGTCATCGCTGAGGAAACCAAGCTCGTTCATCATCAGCCCGTAGCGGCATTTTCCCACTTTCAGCGTCGAGAACATGTTTGTGTACATGCGGTCGAGGAATTCCGCCGCATCCGGTCCCTTGATCTCGATCTTGCCCAGCGTCGAGGCGTCGAGCAAGCCCACTTTATTCCGTACACAGAGAATTTCGCGGTCGATCGACGCGTGTTTATCCTCGCCTGTGCCGGGATAGGTATAGGCGCGGCGCCATTGTCCCACAGGCTCGAAATCGGCGGCCCTGTCGACATGCCACTGGTGGATCGGCGTACGGCGGATCGGCAGGAACAGGTTCTTGGTCAAGGGCCCGGCAATCGAGCCGAAGGAGAATGGCGTGTAAGGTGGGCGGAAGGTGGTGACGCCGATTTCCGGGATGGTCCTGCCGGTCGCTTCCGAGAGAACGCCAAGCCCGTTGAGGTTCGATGTCTTGCCTTGGTCGGTGGCCATGCCGAAGGTCGTGTAGCGCTTGGTGTGCTCGACCGATTCATAGCCTTCGCGCTGGGCGAGCTCGAGGTCCGCCGCCGTCACATCGTTCTGGTAATCGATGAAGTGCTTATTGCCTTCATTGTGTTTGCCGGTGGCCGGTGCAAACCAGATCGCTTCCATCGGCTTTTGTTCGGCCTGTATGGCAACGGGGACGGTGGCTGCCGTCGCTTTCGGTTTCCGCGCCGGTTTTCCCGCCGCATCGCCCGCCGCATAAGCCTCGGCAAGAATGCCTGGCAGTGAGAAACTGCCATTGGCGGCGCCGACGGCGGTGATAGCATCATGATGGCGATCCGGACGGAAGCTCTGCAGCGCCTCGTCAAAAATTATCTTGCCGCCATTGTGGCACCACAGATGCAGCGCCGGATTCCAGCCGCCCGACATTGCGATGAAATCGCAAGTTACGTTCTTCTCGCTGATCACCCGGCCCTGGCCCTTGCGATAGGCCGCAACCTTGACGCCGGTGATGTTGAGTCCGCCGAAACTGGTGTTGACGGCCGAGATCACCGAGCCGGTATCGGCCTCGACTCCCATCTCCCGCGCCTTGGCCGGAAGCGCTCCTTCGGCCCTTGAACGCGAGTCGACCACGCGCACCGAGACGCCGGCGGTCTTCAACACCACGGCTGTCTGGTAGGCGTCGTCACTGTTGGTGAAGACGATACCCTCGGAACCGGGCGCAACGCCATAGCGCTCGACCAGACCACGCGCCGCCGAAGCCAGCATGATGCCGGGCCGGTCGTTGTTGGCAAAGGCAATCGGCCGCTCAATGGCACCGGTGGCGAGGATCACCCGTTCGGCCCGAACTTTCCATAAGCGGTGGCGTGGAACACCCGCCGCGAGAAGGGCCGGATCGTGATCGGCAACGCGTTCGAAAAGCATCAGGAAATTATGATGCCAATGGCCGGCGGCGGTGGTGCGGTTCAGCACATGAACATTATCGGCAGCGGCCAGAGACGCCGCCTTCGCCGCGGCCCATTCGGCTTGCGACTTGCCCTCGATGCTGCCGCCGGAGATATCCGCCAACCCGCCAAAGCGCGGATTTTCGTCAGCGATGATGACTTTCGCACCCGTGGCAGCGGCAGCTTCGGCTGCTGCAAGGCCCGCAACGCCGGCACCGATCACCAGCACATCGCAATGTACATGGATGTTTTCGTAGGTGTCGGGATCGCGGCCTTCCGGTGCCCGGCCGAGACCCGCGGCGCGGCGGATGAAGGGCTCGTAGACATGCTTCCAGAACGAGGCCGGCCACATGAAGGTTTTGTAGTAGAAGCCGCCGGGCAGGAAGCGCGACACCGCATTGTTGATGGCGCCGACATCGAAATTGAGCGATGGCCAACGGTTCTGCGAAACGGCGATGAGGCCGTTGTGCAATTCGACTTGCGTGGCACGCAGGTTTGGCTCGTGGCGGGCGCCATCGCCAATTCCCACCAGCGCATTCATTTCTTCCGAGCCGAGGCCGATGACGCCACGCGGCCGGTGATACTTGAAACTGCGGCCGAACACCCGCTGGCCGGAGGCCAGAACGGCGGAGGCCACGGTGTCGCCGGCAAAACCGGTCATCGATTTGCCGTCGAAGGTGAAATGAATCTTCCTGGAGCGGTCAATCAGGCGGCCGCCGCTGCCAAGGCGATAGGGCTTGCTGCTCATGCCTTGGACTCCAGTTTCACTCGCGCGGCAAAGTACTCCGCCCACGGACCTTTAGCTTGCGCCATCAATTCGGCGGGCGGCAGGTCGGTGATCTTGTAATAGGCCTTGAACTCCATCGTCACGGTATCGCGCGCCGCGTGGAACCACTTGCCGCAGCCGCGGTCACAACGCCAGCGCTCGAAATGCAGACCCTTCGGATTGTGCCGGATGAACAGATAGTCGCGCTGCTCCTCATCGGTGATGTTGACGGGATCGTGCGTTGCGGGGCGGCGCACATGGGCCTGGCCGCCGGCATGGAAATCCGTCTCGTCGCCATGAGCGCCGCAGACGGGACAGGTGACTAGCAGCATGCGACGCTCTCCTTGGTAAGTGCCCTCATCCGGCCTGTCGGCCACCTTCTCCCATGCTGCGCACGGGAGAAGGCGCACACGGCTCCAG
>JANPCS010000132.1:0-19803 GCA_031431065.1 Hyphomicrobiales bacterium
CTGAAGCACCTGGCGCTGGCGATGAAGTCGTCGCGCGGCAACTTGCGGCTGGCGGCTTCGAAGCACAACGGTGGGCTTGGCCGCAAGACGGTCATCTACGGCTACGTCGCCAAAGTGTTCTGAAATCTGGCGGGAGCGGAGCGTCATCGCCTCCGCTCCTTTGCCTTGGCCCAGGCGGCGGTTAAAAGCTCGAGCTTCATCACCCTGGTCGCACCACCTGTGGCCTTCGAGAACTCATCCTCCTCACCCAGTTCGGTGAACCCCAGCCCCAGAAGAATGCGCCGCGAGGCCTCATTGCCGAGGCGGTAGCGCGCCACCACGCGCTCCAGTCGCATGGCCTCGAAAGCATGATCTGTTACTGCTTGTGCCGCTTCCGTCGCATAGCCCTTGCCCCACTGCGCCTCAGCCAGCCAATAGCCGATTTCGCCTGCCTCGACGCCAATGCCGCCGATTAAGGCCGACTGGTGTGTGATGGCAAGGCGCAGCACGCCGGCATTGATTTCACGGCACAGGCCGAGAAAGGCTTGCGCGTCGGTTGGCCCATAGGGGAAAGGAATGCGCGCCGTCCATTGCGACACGTTGAAATTGTTCAGTCCACGGACAAGTGCCGCTGCGTCCCAGGGCTCGTGCGGGCAGAGAAGCAGCCGTGCCGTCGTGATGCTGGTCATGGGGCCTGTCCAAAATGCAAAACGGAGAGGTGGGGTCCCACCTCTCCGCTTCAAACCTGTTGTTGCCGGATCGGTGGATCCGGCGGCTGGTTGACAAGAGCCCGCCGGTTACTCCGCGGCCAGTGGCGGGATAACCGACACGGTCTGCCGGTCGTTCTTGGTCTTGCGGAAGGTCACGGTGCCCGCCACCACGGCGAAAATCGTGTGGTCGCGACCCAAGCCGACGCCGGTGCCGGGATGCACCTTGGTGCCGCGCTGGCGGATGATGATGTTGCCGGGAATGACGGCTTCGCCGCCGAAGTGCTTGACGCCGAGGCGGCGGCCCGCCGTATCGCGGCCGTTGCGGGATGAACCGCCTGCTTTCTTATGAGCCATGGGTTATCTCCTTATTCCTGATCTCTTATTCCGTATCTTTGGCGCGGACCTTGTCGGTCTTGGCGCGCGGCGGCTTGCCGGCCATCAATTCCTTGGCCTGCTCGAGCCATTCTTCGCGGGCGAAGCGGCCCTTCTGCTTCAAGTGTTCCTCAGCCTTGGTTATCTCGTCAGCGCTCATCGCGGCGATCGAAGCGAAGGTGTTGTAGCCCAGTTCGCGCATGCCCTTTTCCATCTTGGGGCCAATGCCGCCGATGAGCGAAATGTCATCGGACGCGTTGTCCTTGGGCATGGCGGCGAGAGCCACTGGAGCGGCAACGGTGGCCGGCGCGGCTTCAACAGCCGTGGGCGCCGCGGCCTTCTTGGCGGGCTTGGCGCCGCCCAGCAGGATTTCGCGGATGGTCACCGAGGTCAGGTCCTGACGGTGGCCATTGCGGCGGCGGTAATGCTTGCGGCGGCGCTTCTTGAAGATGATCAAGTGCGGCCCACGGTCCTGGCTGGCGATTTCGCCAACCACGGTGGCGCCGGTCACGAAGGGAGCGCCGATGTCGATTGAGGCGCCATTGGCGACCATCAGCACGTCGGTGAATTCAACCTGGTCGCCGGGTTGGCCTACGAGCTTTTCGATCCGAACTTTCTGGTCGGCTGCAACGCGGTATTGCTTGCCGCCCGTCTTGATGACTGCGTACATTTTTTCGTCCTTAGTTATACCGCGCCCTTTGGCGCCACCGGGACCCGTGATCCGGTGGGCTTTAAGTGCTTGTTTTTACAAGCGATGTGGGTTGCCGGAGGCAGCGCAAAACGCGCCTCGGGGGTCCCCCATCAGCGCGGATGGCGGGGAAATAGGCGAAACGGGCGGGGGAGTCAAGGAAATGGGAGTTAGGTGATGGGGCAGTCTGAAATTAACTAGCTGCCATTGTACGGTAAGCCGTCATCGTCCAATTGAGCTTGTACGAGCGCCGCTATGTATTCTTCCATGTCAGTAAAGTCTAGATTGCCGACGTTCCACGCAGCGTCAGCAGCCTGCAATGCTCGCTCGTAACCAGCGCGATCTTCCCTTATTCGCTCAGGTAATATCTTTCGGCCCGGTTGCAAGTTACCGGCGCGTACACAAAACAGATAGTAACAGACCGCCCGCGCCGTTCTGCCGTTGCCTTCAACAAATGGATGAATCCAGTTCAACCGCCACAGACCGTAGGCCGCTAGTTCCGTTGGCGACCAAATGTACCAGTTCTCATGGATGTTCGATATGAACCGATCCATCCAATCCGGAACTTCTTTGAAATGAGGAGGTCTATGGTTTCCAACGTAAATCGGTTCCTCCCGGAACCGTCCTCCGAAAGCAGAGATGTTGGCCACAGCCACATGATTGAATGCCCAGAGCATATATTTGTCGATAGCTGTGGCCCCTGCCTTAGCCCGATCTCTATGCAATTCGTCATCAAGTCGTATTGCCGGATCAGGTTTTGCTCCTGAACCCGGTCGTAAAGTACCTGATCTTCGTCTTCTAAAACCAGCATGACACAAAGAGCCCAGCGACCGGCTGGGCTTGCTCTTTCAGGTGGCAGAAACGGGTGGTGTAACCCGTACGTGTTCAGTTGCTAGTCGGGCCGACTCTTTGGTGATCCGCGACCCCTTTGGAGCATTGCCGTAAACGAAACTAGCTCTTTGTTCTTTCAACTGCTCTTCTGTCATAACAAACGTCTTGGTTTTTTCCAGCCGTGCGCGCAACTCAGGGCGATCTGGCGCTCTCTTCAGCGCTGATTTGCGTTCTGCCATAATGATTCCTCCTCGAACATCGCATGCATACGTGATGAACGGTTAATCGCCAATGACGTTCTTCATATGTACCATAATTGCGTCTTTTTTCCATACATCGCTGCTACAAGGCAGGAATGCGCGCCTTGTATGGGATTGCTCACGCCACCTTCTCATCCACCGTCTTCTCGATCAGCCCCACCAGGTCGTCCATGATGCGGTTGAGGTCGAAGTCCTTGGGCGTGTAGACAGCCGCCACGCCCAGCTGTTTCAGCACGTTCACATCGTCAGCCGGGATGATGCCGCCGGCCACCACTGGCACGTGGCCAAGGCCCGCGGCGCGCAAGCGCTGCATTACCTCGCGGATCAGCGGCACGTGGGAGCCTGAAAGAATCGACAGGCCGAGCATGTGGACATGGTTTTCGGCCACCGTCTTCACCAATTGCTCCGGTGTCACGCGGATGCCGTCGTAGATCACCTCGAGGCCGCAATCGGCGGCGCGCACGGCGATCTGTTCGGCGCCGTTGGAGTGGCCATCGAGGCCGGGCTTGCCCATCAGGAAGCGCGGCGTCGCGCCCAAGTGTGCGGCCAGCGTCTTGATCCGTGTACGGATGTCTTCGATTTCGGCACCGGCATCGGCCGTCATCACCAGTGCCACGCCGGTGGATGCGCGATATTCGCCGAACACGCCGCGCAGTGCGGCGCCCCATTCGCCGGTGGTGACGCCAAGTTTCGCGCAGGCAATGGAAGGTTCCATGATGTTGCGGCCGTCCGCAGCAGCGCGGGCGAGATTGCCAAGGGCTGCTTTCACCGCCCCGGCATCGCGCGCCGCGCGCCAGATTTTCAGTTTTTCAATTTGCTCGTATTCGACATTGTCCTTCACCGTCATGATCGGTTCGCCATCGCTGCCCGACAGTGGCGAGGCCTCGGTCGTGGTGAAGGCATTGACGCCGATGATTTTCGTCTCGCCACTCTCGATGGCCCGCAATCTGACGGTGTTGCTCGTCACCAAGGCCCGCTTCATGTAGACGATCACCGCTTCAGACGTGCCGCCGCCCAGGCTCTGCACCTTGGCCAGTTCGGCGCGGGCTTCTTCCTTCAAGGCTTCGACCTTGCGCTCGATCTCGGTGGAGCCGTCGAAGAGATCGCCATACTCAAGCAGGTCGGTTTCATAGGCGACGATCTGCTGCATGCGCAGCGACCATTGCTGGTCCCATGGCCTCGGCAATCCCAGCGCCTCGTTCCAGGCGGGAAGCTGCACGGCGCGGGCCCGGGCATTCTTCGAGAGCACCACGGCCAGCATCTCGATCAGGATGCGGTAGACATTGTTCTCCGGCTGCTGCTCGGTGAGGCCCAGCGAATTCACCTGCACGCCATAGCGGAAGCGGCGGTATTTTTCGTCGGCGATGCCATAGCGCGTGGCGCCGATTTCGTCCCACAGTTCGGTGAAGGCCCGCATCTTGCAAAGTTCGGTGACGAAGCGAATGCCGGCGTTGACGAAGAACGAAATCTGCCCGAACACGCGGGGAAAATCTTCTTCCGTCACGGCGCCACTGGCCCTGACGCCGTCGAGCACGGTGATGGCGGTGGCCAGCGCGAAGGACAATTCCTGCACCGGCGTCGCACCCGCCTCCTGCAAGTGATAGGAGCAGATATTCACCGGGTTCCACTTCGGCAGTTCGGCATTTGCAAAGGCGATGGTGTCGGTAATCAGCCGCAGCGAGGGGGCGGGCGGAAAGACATAGGTGCCGCGCGACAGGTATTCCTTAATGATGTCGTTCTGCGTGGTGCCGGTCAGCGCGGATCGCGGTGCTCCCTGTTCATCGGCGACCGCGACATAGAGCGCCAGCAGCCAGGCGGCCGTCGCGTTGATGGTCATCGAGGTATTCATTGTGGCAAGCGGAATGCCATCGAACAGCATGCGCATGTCGCCGATGTGCGAGATGGGCACACCGACTTTCCCCACTTCGCCGCGGGCCAGCACATGGTCCGGGTCATAGCCGGTCTGGGTGGGGAGATCGAAGGCCACCGAAAGCCCGGTCTGGCCCTTGGCCAGATTGGTGCGGAACAGGGCGTTGGATTGAGCCGCGGTCGAGTGACCGGCATAGGTGCGGAACAGCCAGGGTTTGTCACGCGTGGTCTTAGGAGTGGTCATCCGCCAATCGAAGCATGGCTCATGTTGCAGCGCAACCCGCGACTTTCGGTCAGAGAGTGCGTCTCAGCGCCGGATGGCGTCGCCCTGCATCCACCACAGCATCAGCAGCGAGGCCAAGGTCATGCCGATCATCGATACCAGCATCGGTGCTTCGACGGCCGAACTCACCGGCAAGTCGATGTTCTTCAGCATCCAGTTGGACGACATGGCGCCGATGAACAGGGCGGAGATATTCATCGGCAGCGTCAAGTTGCCGAAAGAGCCGGTGAACTTCGTCAGGATCAAGCCGCCGAACAGGGCAAACAGCGCCGTCAACGGCAGCAGGTCGGGCGACAGGCTGGCGTAGTCCCGGGGATTTCCGAAGAAGCTGTAGATCAAGTCTTCCATGACACTAATCCTTTGACCTTGTCCGGCGTGGCTGTTGCCGTGCTCATCTTATAACTCTGTTTACGGTGTTAACCAACCTGAGGATGCAACAGTGGTGGAGGTTTCCTCTCCGGCGGCGGCTCAATTTTTCTCAATCTTGGCGGGGATTTGAGGGAAATTTGATTTGAGTGTCCCGAAGCTCCGGCAAGGTCCCGGGTGCGCTCGATGCGAGTGGCGCCAAAACACTGCATGTGTTAAAATGCGCTTTGACGTGCCGAATATGTTGACGTGCCTTCCGTTTCTCGTTTTGAAGAGGTGGAACAATGCGCGCTTTATTCATTCCCGCCGCAGTGCTGTTGTCTCTCTCCGCACCTCCAGCCATGTCCAAGGACGTGGTGCGGAACGTGCCACCACCCTTGCAATCCTTTGCTGCGGAGCTGGCAGAGGAGTGCCGCTCCGGCGGCTTCGGTGAATTGACTCTGACCGAGCATTACCGTGATCAGTTTCCGGACATGCCGGACGTCAATGGTGATGGCCGGACTGACTATATCGCTTACAAATGCATGTTCGGCTGCACCGCCAAACCGAATGCCTTCGAGGGGTTGGCAACGCCCTGCGCCTGGGGCAACCTGCTGCTGTCGGAGGGTGCTGCCTACAAGGCCGTCTTCATGCCGGGCCTTCTCAGCCACATCGAGAGGGGACCACCGCTCCGAATCGCCGTCGGCAAACCCCGCGCCCTGCAGATCAACAACAACTTCTGCCTCGACGGCTACCCGGCGAACAGCCAGCGGCAGGTCTTCGAATTGAAGGACGGTCGCTTTCATCTCGCCGGCATGTGTCCCGAGAGCGGCTGCAAGGGATTGCTGGAACAACTGGCGGCTATGTCTACGCCTTAGGCGGGTTCCGGCGTTGCAAACAGAACTTTGGTTGCAGTGCAAAATCCTCTAGCCTTGGCTATCCTGACCTGAACAAGGAGACTGCCATGAGCCCGACAGCCGCCGTACCAATGCCCGCCAATGCCAATGAGCCGGTTAAAGACCTCTACGAGATCGGCGAGATTCCGCCATTGGGCCATGTGCCGGCCAAGATGCATGCCTGGTGCATCCGGCATGAGCGGCATGGGCCACCCGATAGCGCCATGCAGGTCGAGGTGGTGCCAACCTGGGCCATCGGCGAGGACGAATGCCTGGTGCTGGTGATGGCGGCGGGCGTCAATTACAATGGCGTGTGGGCAGCCCTCGGCAAGCCGATCTCGCCCATCGACGGCCACAAGAACGCCTATCATATCGCCGGCTCGGATGCGTCGGGCATCGTCTACGCGGTCGGCGCCAAGGTCCGGCGCTGGAAGGTCGGCGACGAGGTTGTCGTCCATTGCAATCAGGACGACGGCGACGACGAGGAGTGCAACGGCGGCGACCCGATGTTCTCGAACTCGCAGCGTATCTGGGGCTATGAAACACCGGATGGATCGTTCGCGCAATTCACTCGGGTGCAGGCGCGGCAGCTGCTGCCGAAACCGGCGCATCTGTCGTGGGAGGAAGCCGCCTGCTACACGCTGACGCTGGCCACAGCCTACCGCATGCTGTTCGGCCACAAGCCGCATATCCTCGGTGCCGGGCAGAACGTGCTGGTGTGGGGGGCGAGCGGCGGTCTGGGCTCGATGGCCATCCAGCTCATCGCCACGACGGGCGCCAATGCCATCGGTGTCATCTCGGATGACGGCAAGCGCGACTTCGTCATGCAATTGGGCGCCAAGGGCGTCATCAACCGCGGGGAATTCAAATGCTGGGGGCAGATGCCGCAGGTTGGCACGCCCGAATACAATGACTGGCTGAAGAGCGCGCGGGATTTCGGCAAGGCCATCTGGGCTTTCACCGGCAAGGGCAACAATGTCGACATGGTGTTCGAGCATCCGGGCGAGCAGACGTTTCCGGTCTCGGTCTTAATGTGCAAGCGCGGCGGCATGGTGGTGATCTGCGCGGGCACCAGCGGTTTCAATCTCACCATGGACGCGCGTTATCTGTGGATGCACCAGAAGCGCGTGCAGGGCTCGCATTTCGCCAACCTGCTGCAGGCCTCGGCCGCCAACAAGCTGGTGCAGGCGCGGCGCATCGATCCGTGCATGTCGGATGTCTATGCGTGGTTAGACATTCCCAAGGCGCACACGAAGATGTGGAAAAACCAGCACCGCCCCGGCAACATGGCGGTGCTGGTGAGCGCTCCCACCACGGGATTGAAGACGCTGGATGATGCGGTTGAAGTGGGAAGGTAGCCGAGCTAAAGGCGTTGCGGCGGTAAACGTCCGCCTACGGAGCAAATAGGCCCTTTGAGGCCCGGCGTTGCCGGGCACCTCAGTGAGGATTTCACAACGCCCCTCATGCTGAGGTGGCCGCGGAACGCGGCCCTCGAAGCATAGACCGCGCGCGTCAGCCCCACTTAAACTTCCGCTTCCCCATTCCTCTGTACCCTGAGCAGCCGCCGGATTTCGAGCACGCGGTTGACCTCGCCGCCGAGGATCAGCACCAAAGCCGAGAGATAAACAAAGAACATCGCCGCGAAGAGGCCCGACAGCGAGGCATAGGTCGAGGCGAAGGTGTTGAAGTTGACGAGATAGATCGAGAAGGCCGCGGACAAGGCAATCCACACCACAACCGTCAGCACCACGCCCGGCAGCACGTCGAGCAAGTTGAGGCGCTTGGCGGGCAGCACCGTGTGGCAGGTCAGTACGCCCACCGTCAGCAATACGACGGCAATCGGATAGCGCAGCTGGTCGAGGGTGGCGATACTATCGCGAAAGCCCGGCACCCTGGCTTCCACCGCCGTGATCAGCACCGGCGCCAGGACGATCAGCACCGCGAAGGCCAGGAGAAACACCGCAGCGCCAATGACGAAAAGCACGTTCTGCAGATAGGTCCACCAGAATGGCCGCGTATCGCGCAGGTCATAGGCGCGGTTGAGGCCCACCCGCACGCTGTCAACACCACCCATGGCGCTCCAGATGGTCAAGACCGCCGAGAGGCTCAGCAGGCCGGAGCGCGGCACGGTGAGGATCGAGCGGATTTCCGGTTCAACCGCCTGCACCAGTTGATGTGGCGCGACGCTCAAGAGATAGGTGACGACACTGGCGGCCAACTCGTCGTTGCCGAAAAACCCCGCCAATGCGGTGAGGAAAATCAGAAACGGAAAGATCGAGAACAGGGTGCGGAAGGCGATGTTGCCGGCCAGCGGAATCGCCTCGTCGGCAAACAGCCGGTAGAAGCTTTCGCGGGCCAGTGCTGCAAGCGTCGGGCCGCCGTCATGTTCAAATTCCGCCATGGGCGGTCAATAGCCCATGAGCCACCCCTCAGGCCACTGCCTTCAAAGCCTCAGCTTCAAGGGTTGCCTTGAGGCCGGGGTCGAGTTTCAGGCGCGCGGCCAGCATCCCGAGATAGGCCCGCTCGGCCGGATCGTCGGGATCGATTGCCAGGAAGGACGCCGCATAAATCTCGACCGCCAGTTCCGGAGACGTGGCAGCGCTCACCACGGCGTCGATGTCGAGGGGCTTTCTCAGCTCGTCCATCACAAAGGCCTTGTCCTCGACGCTGAGCTGCAGCGTGTCGAGCTTGCCGAAAATCTTCCGCTGTTCGGCGGCGTCGACATGGCCATCGGCCTTGGCGGCGGCGATCATGGCGCGCAGAATCCCCAGGCTCATGTCGTCGCGGGCCTTGGGTGCCGACGGCAGGAACACCGTGCCCTCGGGCTTTGGCGTCACATCTTTCATCGGGCCCGGTTCTTCGGGTGCCGGGGCCCCTTGCTTCGCGGCCTGCCAATCATTGTAGACCTTGTAGGCAAGGCCGGCCAAGGCCGCCGTGCCGCCAAGTTTCAACGCCCCACCAACTGACTTGCCACCGAGCAGCACGCCCGCCAGGCCACCGGCAAGGGCGCCGCCGGCCAGGCCCTTCACCAGGTCGGGAGACACGGACTTCTTCGATCCATCGGCATTGCTGCCGCCACCCAGAAACTGCTCAAGCAAGGCTTTCGGATCGAACATGTCTGCTCCTCGGAGTTGATTTTGCTGGCGCCGGGCGAAGTCTGTCTAGGCCGAAACCTGACCGCCTTGCCGCAAGCGGTCAAGGGTTTCGCGGGCCCGTTCGCGGTGATAGGGCTTGATGTGGGTGCGCACCACGTTGAAGGCGGCGAAAAGCACCGCCATGTCGTCGGTGAAGCCGAGCCCCAGGATGAAATCCGGCACCACATCGATGGGCAGGATGAAATAGGCCAAGGCACCGATCAGGACGCCCTTGGCCTTGAGCGGAGTCGACTTGTCGAAAGCGCAGTAATAGGCGGCGGCCAGATCCTCGGCAAAGGGAACGCTGGCCAGCACACGCGCCATCTTGGGAAAGAATCTCTCCTTCACCGCGTCTTCGTTGTTGCTGAGAACCATCGCGAAACCCCGCCATAGAAACCCGTCCGGCGCGATTGCCGGACTTACGCGATTAATTGGAGTGGCCTCGAGCACCGTTCAAGGGTTTTTTTGCGGCAGCCGCGGCTCAACGCTGCGAGATATAGAGCGCCAGCATCAGCACAATGATGGCCAGGAACTGCAGGCCGACGCGCCAGCGCATCAGTTTCTGCGAGGTGTTGGCGCTACCGCCGCGCATCATGTTCCACAGCCCCAGGAGCAGGACCACGGCCACCGCGCCGACGGCGATGTAACTCAGGTAATTGGCGATCACGCTGTGCTCCGAAGGGGTTCGCTGCAACCCGCTCACTGTTCCATGGCGCTCACCGCGCCTTGCGTCAAGGCGCTATTGGTCCGATGCCTTGTTCAGAAGATAATCCAAGGCCCGCTGCGGCAGAAGGCGCCGGGCAAGGGCCATGAAGGTGGTTGGCCTGGTGACGAAATAACGCGCTTTGGGATTGGGAGCCTCAACCGCGTGCGCCAGTTTCTCCAGCACCGCCTCGGGCCCAAGCTTGAAGCGCCCCGAGCCGCCGCGGCCCAGCCTGGCGCGCTGGCGTTCATAGGCCTGCTTGTAGTTCGAGTTCGCCGCATCGATGTTCTTGTCGAAATGTTTGAGCGAGGTCTCGACGAATTTGCTGGCGATCGGCCCAGGCTCGATCAATGACACGAAAATATTCGTACCGCGCAGCTCCAGCCGCTGCGTATCGGCCAGCGCCTCGATGGCGAACTTCGAGGCATTGTAAGCGCCGCGCCATTTCAGCGCCACCAATCCAAGTACGGACGAACAGTGCACGATGCGGCCCGCGCCGTGGCTCCGCATCAGCGGCAGGCAAGCCCTGGTCAACTGATGCCAACCAAAGAAATTCGCGGCGAACTGCGCTTCCAGAACTTCGCGCGTCAGGTCTTCGACCGCCCCCGGCTGGCCATAGGCGCCATTATTGAACAGCGCATCGAGCTTGCCGCCACACCGCTCCGCAACTTCGACAGCGCAAGCCGCGACCGAGGCCCGGTCGGCATAGTCAAGCCGCAAGGCTTCGAGCCCTTCGGCTTCCAACCGCTTCAGGTCCTCATCGTTCCGCGCCGCCGCCAGCACCCGCCAGCCGCGCTGCTTCATGCCAATGGCGCAATGCCAGCCAATGCCGGAGGAGCAGCCGGTGATGAGGATGGTGCGGGGGGTGGTCATGCCGAAGCTGTCCCGGTCAATTTCCGCACCGTATCTCCCACGGCGAGACGGCCATCGCGAACCACACGGCCGTAGATGCCGCGTAAGCGTAACCGCTTGCCTTCGCGCGTGTTGACGAAAACGCAGGCGTCGCGGCCATAGCGCGCGATGAAGCTGTCGCAGCCATTGTGCGGCGTGCCGGTGATCTCGATCACCGCCGTGCCGACTGCCAGCCGCGTACCGGGCGGCACATTGTCCGGTGTCAGATCCATGTCGATGAAGAGATTGTCGCCCGCCGGTGCCCAGTTGCCGCGATCCTGGGCGATCAGCGCGATGCAGCGGGCGTTCATGATGCAGATCTGGACGTCGGGGTGAGGCGATCCGTCTTCGGTGGACTTCCAGCAGCCCTTGGCCCAGTTGTCGCCATGGGTTCCCAATTTGAAGCTGATGTCGCAGTGGTCGAGTTCGGCCCGCTGGCCCGGTTCCGGGCGGATGACGATAGCGGCCAGCATGCCGTTGTCCTTCGGCGCCTGCAAAATCGCAGGCAACCCGGCCTCCAGTTCGGCAAGGTCCAAGTGGCGGGGCATGGGCAATCTCCTTCTCACGTGATTGTTTTGGAATGCCGGTGGTTTCACACCAAGACTCGAGGTAACAATCGTCTCCCTTCACAGTCAACTGCCGAAACGATACTCAATAGCGGTTAATTGGCAGGGTCAGAAACGAGATTCAGGACTCTTTGACGAGAGCCAGAAGATGACGGTTGCGGCGATACAGATTGCCGGCTTGAATCTGACTTGCAACCTCTCGGAAAACCCTTCGGTTCAAGACAATGCCATCGCGCTCTAATTATGGGGAGATTCACATGGAAAACCACGAGCCGTTTTTACGCGAGGCGATTGCGCTCTCGAAATCCGCGATGGAACGCGGCGACGAACCGTTTGGCTCGGTGCTGGTCAAGAATGGCGAAGTAGTCCTGCGCGACGAAAACAGCGTCTTCACCGGCCGCGACATGACAAACCACGCCGAGATGAACCTGGTCAAACTGGCGGCGCAGCACTACGACACTGCTTTTCTCGCTGATTGCACGCTCTACACCAGCACGGAACCGTGCGCGATGTGCTCCGGGGCGATTTACTGGTCGGGTATCGGGCAGATGGTGTTTGCGTGCTCCGAAGCTCGGCTGGGCGAGATTGCCGGGATCGGGTTGAACGTGCCCAGCCGGTCGGTGTTGCAAACTGGCGCGCGCATCGTCACCGTGGTTGGCCCGAGCCTCGAAGACGAAGCCGCCGAAGTACATCAGGCATTCTGGCCGAAGCATCTGGGCAAGGCTTAGAGCCTCGGCTCAGGACTCATTGATTGCGGCTCCAACCAATGAAGCGGCAATAGAGCGACTTGTGCGGACCGCAGGCTTGCGGCGCAGCAGCCTCTTGGTGACGGCCAGCGATGGCGTGACGCTGGCGACTTTACTAATTCCCACCCTCCAACAACCTTCGCGCGATCACCTGCGCCTGAATTTCCGCGGCACCCTCGAAGATGTTGAGGATGCGGGCATCGCAGAGTACGCGGCTGATCGGGTATTCCAGCGCGAAGCCGTTGCCGCCGTGGATTTGCAGCGCGTTGTCGGCCGCCGCCCAGGCCACGCGGGCGCTGAGCAGCTTGGCCATGCCGGCTTCGAGATCGCAGTGGCGGCCGGCGTCCTTTTCGCGGGCGGCGAAAAGAGCAAGCTGGCGAGCCGCCATGATTTCGGCTGCCATCAGCGCGAGCTTGCCGGCGATGCGCGGGAAGTTGACTCGAAAGTCTGCATCAGTTGCTTGAACCCCCGGCTCTCGACACCGCCCAGCAGATTTTCGGCCTTCACTTCGAAATCCTCGAAGTGGATTTCATATTCATTCATGCCGCGATAGCCCAAGACCTCGATCTCGCTGTCCGACATGCCTTGTGCTGGAAAGGATTCGGCATCGTTGCCGCGCATACCAACTCGGCGCGCTCAAAATTCCGCGGTGCCTACTCGCCACGTCGCTCCGGAGACATGGCGTCGGCTATTGCGCTTATCGGCTCGAGGCGAAGGAATAGTTCCACCTTCAAACACAATATCTTGCCCGACTCGGCCGCCACTCCTTATACATAGTCCCAGAATCCAATTTCGGAGGACACCGACAGCGCCATGAACACTACGTTGGAGGCTATCCACGACTGGCTCGAACAGAAATATGACGGTTACTCCGTCGAGACCAAGCCTGTGGAAGGAACTCACGGCCTGATTTGGTTCCTCAACGCTAATTCGGCAAGCACCAAACCTAGCAGCTTCGCTATCAAGACCGTCAACCCCAAGAAGATTGACCATGAATTGACGGAGGATGACCTCGAAACCCTTCGTCGAGAATTCCGAATGTGGCTCGCACTACCACCTACCTACAATGTCTTACCCGCACTTGGCTTTGACATCGCAACTCTGTCAGGCAGCTCGCCAATCTCTATTCCAGTTATGCGCATGCCGAGGATGAAGGGCTCCCTCCGAGATTGGATGGGCAAACCGGATAGCAAAGAAACACTAGGTCAGTTGATCGCTTTGGCGCAAGCTCTGAATGGCCTGCAATATCTATACGACCATGGCTTTGAGGGGCATGGCGATCTCAAACCGGAAAATTTGTTATACGACGACCTCCGAGAAAAATTCCAATTGAAGGATGACCATGCCTGGCCGAGCTCCCGCCATTACTTGAGAGTTCGAGTGGCCGATCTGGGCTGGGCTGACGCATGGGCCGCCTTCGGGGTTGAAAAATGCAGCACAAAGGCGTGGCGTCTATATTTGGCACCAGAACGGTTGGAAAAGAGGGTCATTCCAATCAAGAGTGACATTTTCTCGATGGGAATAGTCGCTTCCGAGCTGCTTCAGGGGTGTCATCCTGCTCCCAACCCAAAGAAGTTAAATGAGTCAGAAGGAAAATGGAAAGAATGGGCTAACAGCGGAATACGGAATCTCGAGCAAATAAAGTCACCCCGACTGAAGCGAATTATCAAACTGTGTCTTGACCCTTCCCCGGATGCTAGGCCCGATGCACTTAGCTTTCTCGACGAAGTATGCGCAGAATTGAAACTAACCTACGGTTTTGGCATAGAGCAAACGCTCAAACTCTGGCGCTCTCCAGTCTCTGGTGATGACCCGGTGGCCAAATCTGAGCACGTGGCTTGGGCAGCAACGCAATCGCTGCGGCTCGGCACTAACGAAACAGAAAAGTCTTTTCGAAAGATTTCTGAGCAACTACAACAGATCAATGTCATCGATTTCGAAAGTTGCGAGTTGTGGGTCCCTCGCGCCGAAGCAGCCATTTCTCTAGCGGCAGGAAACCCTGAAGAGGAAGGCCGAATTCGTGAGCACGCTTGCAAATACCTAGTATCAATACTTGGGAAGCTTGATCGATCTGCAATCGGACAGCTCCTGCCTCGCAACGATTGGCCGAAGTTGAGGGGTTTCGAGCGCTTTTCAGAACTTGTTACCCGCATGGCCGAAATTTCCGGAAAGTCGGCGACTGATAATTCAGAATTTTTGCACGAACTCAACGCCTATGGCAGATCTGCACTCTTTTTCGGCTGGGCTTCGGCGCCTCATCAAGTGGGAAATTATCAGGCTGCAATAGAGATGATTTCATCTGCTATCGCGGAGACACCCGACGAACCGGAGATCTATTATTTCCGAGCTTTATGGGCTGATCAATCTCGGTTTGTTTGGGAGCACAAATATTTGCAGCGCCGCGTGCCTGAGCCTTTTGCTATAAATGGAATTATCGAAGACTTGAACGCCGCGATCAGTCTTGATCCCAAATGGGAAGAGCCCAAGCAACTGCTTGCGTCGCTTCGTGGCGTGAAAGAAGAAAAGTAATTTCATACCTATAGCTAATTCCCACCCTCCAACAACCTTCGCGCGATCACCTGCGCCTGAATCTCCGCCGCACCCTCGAAGATGTTGAGGATTCTCGCATCGCAGAGCACGCGGCTGATCGGGTATTCCAGCGCGAAGCCGTTGCCGCCGTGGATTTGCAGTGCGTTGTCGGCGGCCGTCCAGGCGACGCGGGCGCTGAGCAGCTTGGCCATGCCGGCTTCGAGATCGCAGCGCCTTCCGGCATCTTTTTCGCGGGCGGCGAAAAGTGTCAACTGGCGGGCCGTCATGATCTCCGCCGCCATCAATGCAAGTTTGTCTGATATGCGCGGGAAGTTGATGATGGCTTTGCCGAACTGGGCGCGGTCGCTGGCATATTTCAAACCGAGATCGAGGGCGTTCTGGGCCACGCCCACGGCGCGCGCCGCCGTCTGGATGCGGGCGGCTTCAAAGGTCTGCATCAATTGCTTGAAGCCCTGGCCCTCGACTCCCCCTAAGAGATTTTCGGCCTTCACTGCAAAATCCTCGAAGCGGATTTCATATTCCTTCATGCCGCGATAGCCCAGCACCTCGATCTCGCTGCCCGACATGCCCTTGGCCGGAAACGGATTGGCGTCCACCCCACGCGGTTTTTCGGCGAGGAACATCGAGAGGCCTCTGTAACCTGCCTCGTCCGGGTTGGTGCGGGCCAGCAGCGTCATCAGGTCGGCGCGCACCGGATGGGTGATCCAGGTCTTGTTGCCGGTAATCTTGTAGATGTCACCCTCTTTCACGGCGCGCGTCCGCAGGCTGCCCAAATCCGATCCGGTATTGGGTTCGGTGAAGACGGCGGTGGGCAGGACTTCGCCGGAAACGATCCTCGGCAGCCACTTGGCCTTCTGTTCATCGGTGCCGCCGCAGAGGATCAGTTCGCAGGCGATCTCGGCACGCGTTCCCAGCGACCCCACGGCGATCCAGCCGCGCGACAATTCTTCCGAAACCACGCACATCGATTCCTTCGACAGGCCGAGCCCGCCATACTGTTCCGGCAGCGTCAGCGCGAAGACGCCCAAGTCGGCCAATTCCCGCACGATTTCGAGTGGCACATAGTCATTCTGCAAGTGCCAGCGATGGGCATGCGGCGCTACCTTGGTCTCGACGAAACGGCGCATCGTCTCGCGCATTTCCAGCAGTGTGCTATCGAGGCCAGAGGAGCCGAAATTGCCGCCGGCAGTCAGCGCCACCAGCCGAGCCCGGGCAACGGCTGTGTTGCCGTGGGCGAGCAGCGCCAGATCCCGCAACCCCGCCGCTTCGCCCCACGTCACGCCCAGATCGGCCAGCCGCACGAACTCGCCCTGGTTCATGGGGATGCCGCCGGCGATGTGGTTCAGGTATTCGCCGGCGGCGATCTCTATGCTCAGCCGCTCGGTCTCGCGCAACTGTCCGGCGGCAGCGAGCCGCGCGGCAAAGCCCGCCAGCTGGCGGATAGCGGTGGCATAGGTCGCCAGCCAGGCCAGGCCATGGGCCATGTGCTGCTGGGTATCGAGGAGCCCGGCCTCGATCCTGCCAACTGGCATGATGGTAGCCGCCACGCGGGCTTTGGCCCGGGCCAGAAGCGCGTCGACGGTATCGGCGGCTTGCGCCAGATCACCCAACAGATTTCCTGCCACAACCACCTTTTGTCTCCCCAAGACCCTCGGAAACGCTTAACCTAGTGGCTGTTGCACTGCAACAAGCCGGCCGGCCACTGTGAAACCGCCAAAATTGGGCCGGATTCCCCGCGCATTTCCCATGGGATGGATTTTGCCGGATGCAAAGGTTAAGGTCGCGCACATGATTCAGATTTTGCGAAGAGCCACGCTGGCGGTCACACTGATATCCCTGATGTCCGGGTCTCTGAAGGCCGAAAGCACAGCACCAGAGCAACTTGGTGTGTTCGAAGACTGGGCGGCCTATACCTACAATGCCGCCGATTCCAAGGTCTGTTACGTCTCCTCAAGTCCCAAGGGCAGCGAGCCCAGGAACGTCAAGCGCGACCCGGCCTTCTTCCTTGTCACCCACATGCCGGGCCGCAAGGTCAAGGGCGAGATCTCCACAATCATCGGCTATCCCTTCAAAAAGGAGACCAGTGCCGAACTGACAATCGATGACGCCAGGTTCACGCTGTTCACCAATGCCGACGGCGCCTGGGCCGATACGCCGGCCACCGAAAAGCAGATCGTCGCAGCGATGAAGGCGGGAACCGTCCTCAAGCTGAAGGGCACGTCGTGGCGCGGCACGCAGACCATCGACAGCTATTCCCTCAACGGCATTTCGGCCGCCCTTGCCGCCATCGACAAGGCCTGCAAGTAGCCGCCATGCGCGCCATCCTTCTGGCACTGGCGCTGTTCGCCATGGCGGGGCCGGCCTGGGCTTCCTGTGCCGAGGAGGTCTTCGAGGACAATTCCTATGTCGTCTGCCGCTTCGATCTGCGCAACGATCCCTTGCAGCTCTTCAACGCGGGCCCGGATGGCGAGGCCTATGGCTCTTTCGCAAGCCTCGATGACACCCTGCGCCAGCAAGGCAGAAGCCTGACCTTCGGCATGAACGCCGGAATGTTCGACGAGCGCCTGAAACCCATCGGGCTTTATGTCGAGGGCGGAAAGCAGTTGAAAAAACTCAACCGGCGCGGCGGGCCGGGTAATTTTCATCTGAAACCCAATGGTGTCTTCTACATCGCAGGCGAGACCGGCGGGGTGATGGAAACCGAAGCGTACGCCAGGGCCAGACTCAAGGTGCAATATGCCAGCCAATCCGGCCCGATGCTGGTGATCGATGGCGCCATACATCCGAAGTTCTCCAGGGACGGCCAGTCGCGCAACCGGCGCAATGGCGTGGGTGCAGTCGATGCCCATACGCTGGTTTTCGCCATCAGCCAATCGGCGGTGAATTTCTATGACTTCGCCCGGCTGTTCCGCGACCATTTGAAGTGCCGCAACGCGCTGTTCCTCGATGGTTCGATTTCCAGCCTCTACGCCCCCGAGCTTGAGCGCAACGACCGTTTCTTTTCGCTGGGGCCGATCATCGGATTGGTAAAATAGGTCCGTCTCGCATTTCCGCCCATTTCCGTGCTATGGGCGCCGCCCATGACCACCATCCTGAACAGCATCGAAGCGCCGCCGCGCTATATCGCCAACGATCCGCGGCCCTCGCTCATCGGCATGACGCGCGATGCGCTGGCCGCCGCCATGGGAAAAGCCGGCGTGCCGGACCGCCAGCGCCGCATGCGGGCAGGCCAGATCTGGCACTGGCTCTATCATCGCGGCGTCACGGAATTTGCCGGGATGAGCAACATCGCCAGGGAGCTGCGCCAGCGCCTCGATGAAGAATTCATCATCGGCAGGCCGGAGGTCGTCACCGAGCAGGTGTCGAACGACGGCACACGCAAATGGCTGTTGCGGCTGGCGCCCGATAGCCACGGCGCCCGGCACGAAGTCGAGATGGTCTATATCCCGGAAGCGGACCGTGGGACCTTATGCATTTCGTCCCAGGTCGGCTGCACCCTCACCTGCAGCTTCTGTCACACCGGCACCCAGAAGCTGGTGCGCAACCTGACCGCCAACGAGATCGTCGCGCAAGTGATGGCGGCGCGCGATGGCGTCAAGGACTGGCCCGGTGATATCGAGGCCAACACGATGCCGCCGTCGGGCGGGCGCTTCATCACCAATGTCGTGCTGATGGGCATGGGCGAGCCCTTGTATAATTTCGACAACGTGAAAGACGCGATGGAGATCGTCTCGGATGGCGAGGGCATCTCGCTGTCGAAGCGCCGCATCACGCTGTCGACCTGCGGCGTCGTTCCGGAAATTCCCCGCGCCGGTGCCGAGATCGGCACCATGCTGGCGATTTCATTGCATGGCACGACCGACGAGATCCGCGATAAGCTGGTGCCGCTCAACAAGAAATATCCGATCAAGGAATTATTGCAGGCCTGCCGCAACTATCCCGGCCTCTCCAACGCGCGGCGCATTACCTTCGAGTATGTGATGCTGAAGGGCGTGAACGACTCAGTGGCCGACGCCAAGCGTCTGGTGCAATTGCTCCGGGGCATTCCGGCCAAAGTCAATCTCATCCCCTTCAACCCCTGGCCCGGCACGCAATATGAGTGCAGCGACTGGGACGTGATCGAAGTCTTCGCCGAAGTGCTGAACAAGGCGGGCTATGCCTCGCCCGTGCGCACGCCGCGCGGCCGGGATATCATGGCCGCCTGCGGTCAGTTGAAGAGCGAGAGCATGAAGGTAAGGGCGCGGGAGCGGGTGGCGAAGGAGGCGGAAGGCAATGCCGCTCTATCGTGAAAATCTCTCTCGGCTGAGCCAAATCGTAGATCTCGTCGCTAGCAATTACTCTCACAGAATTTGGGAAGACCGGGATGACGGACCTGACATCGAGCCTATCAAACGAGGTTTTTTTTGCCGACTCGAACTCAATCTCGACGCACTTGCTGAGCGGGATTGGCAAGCACTTTTAAAGAAGGTGACCCCTAGATTTAAAAAGAGACATGTGGTCAACGGTCGCGATAGGGGTTGGCAACTGGCATTCGATATCCTCAATGAGGCGGAATCGTATCGTTGGCTGGCATCAAAGGGCTTTGCCGAACTTCAATTCTTTCCCGAGCAGAGCACAAAGCGAGCGCCCGACATTGCAGCGCTTTATCGCCATGAGAAATGGCTGTGCGAAGTCAAGACACTAAACCGATCAGACAGGGAAATCGAAAATAGAATAGGATCGGCGGTCAGGAGTTCTTCAGACCGGCTGGAGGATAGCTTCATTTCAGGCAAGTTAATGAACGTCCTTTCAGTTGCTAGACAGCAGTTCGAAGGTCATGAGTCTGATCGCCGTCTCTTAATTAACCCCGATTATGGATAAGCTGTGAGGTTGACGTGGCTATTTATCCTTGGCTTGACGGGCTTGAGGCCGTAGGCGGCGATGCAGGAGAGGATGTGGACGAAGGCATTGACGGGTGACCTGTGCCGCGAGTGCTCCAGT
>JANPCS010000133.1:0-10335 GCA_031431065.1 Hyphomicrobiales bacterium
CGTGAGGCCAATGTCGATTGGCCCCTGATGGCGCACATAGGCGAGGAACAATGGCAGCAGATAGACCGAGCCAAACAGTCCAAGCCCGAGAATGAAGCTTATGGCGCAGCCAAAGGCCAGATTGCGGTTCCGGAACAGGCTGAAATCGACCACCGGCGCCGGGCGTCTGATGGCCATGGCCATGGGAACGGCAAAACCGGCAAACAGCAGGACGATGACCGGCGACAGCCAGCCCCGGTCAGGTGCCTGCTTGAGGCCGATCTCAAGTGCTGTCAGAGCGGCGGCAATCAGCCCCACCGAAACCCAGTCGAGCGAGGCAAGCAAGGACATCTGCGGGCGCTCGCGGGGCAGGCAGGTCACCGCCAGAACAACGGTGATCACCCCCGGAATGACATTGATCAGGAACAGCCAGTGCCAGGACAGATATTCAGTCACCAATCCGCCGTTTATCGGTCCCAGCGCCGGGGCCAGAACCGCCAGAATGCCTGCCATGGTGGTGGCGATAGTTTGTTCGGTGCCGGGCCTGAACAGCAAGAAGACTGCTGAGAACACCACCGGGATGAGGATGCCGCCCGCCAGGCCCTGCAACACCCGGAAAGCGATCAGCATGGTGAAGCCGCTGCTCGCCGCGCAACCGATCGAGGCCAGCGTGAAGATGACGATGGCACCCGTCACCAGCCAGCGCAAGGTGAACACCCGCATCAGCATTCCGGTCAGCGGAATGGCGATGATCTCGGCGATCAGATAGGACGTCTGCACCCAGCTCATCCGGTCGGCGCCGATCTTCAGGGCCGTCTCGATCACCGAAAGCGAAGTGACGACGATCTGGATATCGAGCACCGCCATGAACATGCCGGCACACAGGGCGGAAAAGCCCAGCCATTTCAGGGTGGCGTTCGCGGCTGGCAAGCTGACGTCGGTCATGGCGCTCACTATGGCCCAGCGGCGATGCTTGGCAATCGTCAATGCCGCCGGTGTCAGCCTTGTAATTGCCGCAGGCCTGGACCAATCTTGCCGCCCATGTTCCGCGCCGCAACCTTTCTCCTTGTGCTTTGGCCCCTTCCGGCCATGGCGATGAATTGGGAAGGTCACGATGACTGGATGGCGGGGCTTGCTCCGGCACTGACGCTCGAACAACATGCGCCACAAGCCCACCCGCTGCCCAACCGCGATTGTCCCGTGTCACGCGGGCAAGCGGCCCGGAATCCATACGAACAAATTCCCCTGTCGCAGCACAATTGCCCGGCAAATTCCGAAGAGGCTGCACCGCGGAATTAACGCAGCCGTAGTAACGCGCCTGTATTTTACGGCATCTGAAACTCCGCAATGACCGCAAAGGCCGGCCCATCCGGCAGACGACATGTTGTGAAGGAATCGACCTACCGTGATGGACTACATCCAACCTTGGCTCGATTATTTCTCCGCCAATCCGCAATGGGCCATCGTCCTGATCTTCCTGATCGCCATGGGCGAAGCGCTGTTGATCATCGGGCTGTTTGTGCCCTCGACAGCCGTGCTGGTAGGTGCGGGCATTCTGGTTGGCACGGGTCACCTTGGTTTCTGGCCGGTTTTCCTGGCGACTGCCATTGGCGCCATTATCGGGGATCAGTTCTCCTATTGGGCCGGACGCCTGTTCGGTGAACGCCTCAAGACCCTTTGGCCACTGAACCGCTACCCGCAACTGGTGGCCAGGGGCGAGGACTTCGTGCGTCTGCATGGCGGCAAGTCCATCGCCATTGGCCGCTTTGTTCCCGGCGTCAAGGCGGTGGTGCCGGGCATCGTCGGCATGTTCAACATGAGCCAGCTGTTCTTCCTGTTCGTGAATGTCACATCGGGAACCGTTTGGGCCGCCGCGCATGTTTTGCCTGGCATTCTGATCGGCCAGGGCCTGGCCTTCGCCGGAGAACTGAGCGGCCGGCTGGTGATCGTTCTGCTGGTGCTGCTGGTGCTGATCGCCGTCGCGGGCTACGCCATCCGATTGCTGGCCGCTGGAGTCTCGCCTTATCTCAACCGCCTCCTGGCGCGCGTGTCGGCCTGGGCGCGGCGGCGCAAGGGCCGCTCGTGGCAACGTTTCGCCAAGGCCGTTTCGCCCGATAATCCGCGCTCGGTGCTGATCGTGCTGTTCGCGGCCATCATCTTCGCCTGCCTTATCGGGCTTGGCAATCTGGCGATCCGCGCCACGTCGGCCAGCGCAATTTCCAACATGGACATCTCGATGTTCACGCTGATGCGCGAGATGCGCAATGCGCCCGCCGACGAAATCATGATCGTCCTCACCATGCTGGGCGATGTCGTGGTGATGGCGATGCTCTCGGTCACCATCATCGCCTGGCTCGTGTGGCGTAAAGCCTATCGCGCCGCGCTGGCCGCGGCGATCGCCATTGTTGCGGCCAAGCTCTTCGAGATTCTGGTGAAAGTTGGAATTCAGCGGCCAAGGCCGATTGAGTTGGCCTACAACAGTGCTGATTACTTCAGTTTCCCATCCGGCCACGCCACCATGGCGGCGGTCATCTTCGGCATCCTTGCGGTCCTGGTCAGTCATTCGATGGGACGCTGGGGCAGGGCCCTGGTCTATGGCACCTGTGCCGCGGCGGTTGTCGCAATCGGTTATTCGCGCGTCTATCTCGGCGCCCATTGGCTGTCCGACGTTCTTGCCGGGCTGCTCTTTGGCACCGTCATCGCCGCCGCCTTCGGCGTGGCCATCGAGGCCATTCCGCCCCGGCGCATCAGGCCGCTCGGCCTTTTTGGCGCGGCCTTCATCGTTTTCATTCTAGCCGGAGCCGCCCATGTGACCACCGGCTTTATCCGGGCCGAGGAAGCCTATGACACGCCACAACAGCGCATCCTCGTGCCGGTGACCGATTGGGTGGCGAGCGAGTGGCAGCGCCTGCCGCCCCGCCGCATCGATCTGGCGGGCAAGCCCGAGGAAGTGTTCCTGGCGCAATATGCGGGCGAGCTCGAACCTTTGTCGCAATATCTGCAATCGGCCGGCTGGGCCGAAACACCGCGCTGGACCTGGCGCCGGAGCCTTCCCTATCTCAACCCCAACGCCACGCTCACCGAACTGCCGCCACTCCCGGCGCTGCATGAGGGCTTGAAAGCCAAGCTGACCATGATTCGCATTCCACCTGACGCACCCGAACAGCGCGAAGTGATCAGAGCCTACAAGACCGATCTCGCCACCGCCGATGGTGCCGTCTACAAACCGGTCTATCTCGTCAGCCTCACCCGCGAAATCCGCAGCGATAGCTTCCACCTCTATGCCATCCCGTCGCTGATGGCCGCTTCGGCAGGCGACGTGACGGCTCTGAGAGATGCGCTCGGCCAAGCCAAGGGCCTCAGCCGTCTTGCCCACCATGAACGCGCCGGCGATGTTCAGGACCTGATCACCGCAATCCCTTGAACCCAAATCGTCTCTGGACGGCGCAAGACGCTTCCGCCATAGTCCGCCGCGATTTTGAGGGGCTTCGGAACCCCGCAACACGGACGAAAATCATGTTGTTTCTGAAGCAGCTTTTCACCTGGTGGAACGGCCAGACACTGAACACCAGGTTCTACACCTGGCGCAACGGCGAGCATGTCGGCACCGACCAGTCCGGCAACCGCTATTACCGCGCCAAATCGGCCTTGCCGCGGTCGATTGCCGAGCGCCGCTGGGTGATCTACAACGGCTATTCCGAAGCCTCCGCCGTGCCGCCGGGCTGGCATGGCTGGATGCATCATCGTGACGACCAGCCGCCCCAGGACGGCGATTACCAGGCGCGCGAATGGGAAACGCCGCACCAGGCGAATCAGACCGGCACCGCAAATGCGTACCGCCCGCCGGGCTCCATCGTTTCGGGCGCCAGGCCCGCCGCGCGTGCCGCTGATTATTCTGCCTGGAAGCCGGAATAGACCGCCACATTTTGGCGCCGGTCTGGGCCTAATTCGCTTGCCGGTGGAAACCTCAAGGAGCCGTGCATGAAGAATTCGACAGTTGAGACCCTGATCGGGGCGGCCGTCGTCTTGATCGCCGCCGGTTTCCTGTTCTTCGCCTATCAGGCTTCGGGCAAGGGCGTTGCCAGTGGCGCCTACCGTGTCACGGCTGAGTTCGACAATGCCGAAGGCGTCAGCGTCGGCACCGATGTCCGCGCCGCCGGCGTGAAGGTCGGCTCGGTCGTCGATTTCTCGCTCAACAGCGAGAATTTTCAGGCCAAGGTGGTGATGGAACTTCAGCCCACGCTCAAGATTACCGAAGATGCGACCGCCAAGGTCTCGGCCGAGGGCCTGCTCGGATCCAAGTTCATTGCACTGGAGCAGGGCGGCGCCGAGGTCATGCTGGCCGAGGGGGGTGTCATCTCCAATACGCAGGGCGCTGTCGACATCTGGTCGCTGATCAGCCAGGCGATGTTCGAGCGCAAGGACAGTACGACAACACCGCCGGAACCGCAGGCGCAGTGATGACATCCGGCAGCGGCACCACCCGCCACCAGACCTGGTCGGCGGACAGCTACGACACGCACGCGCGATTTGTTTCCGATCTTGCCGGTGGCGTGCTCGAATGGCTGGCCGCAAAGCCTGGTGAGCGCATCCTTGATGTTGGTTGCGGCGATGGTGTCATCACCGCTGATTTGAAGGCCGCGGGCATCGATATCGCCGGCATCGACAGCAGCGCGGATTTCGTTACCGCAGCCCGCGCCAAGGGGCTCGATGTCCGGTTGATGGACGGTCAGCATCTGACCTTCGGACCGGAGTTCGATGCCGTGTTCTCCAACGCAGCGCTGCATTGGATGACCGATGCCGATGCCGTGGTGAAAGGCATCGCCAGGGCGCTGAAACCCGGCGGGCGTTTCGTTGCCGAGTTTGGTGGCCACGGCAATGTCGCGGCAATTGTCACGGCCATGCGCGCTGTTGCGCACTCGCGCGGCGGTGATGTGGCCCTGGCCCACCCATGGTATTTTCCGGCGCCCGATGTTTATCGCGCCGTGCTTGAGGCCAATGGTTTTCAGATCAAGCGTATCGTCCTGATCCCGCGCCCAGTAGTGCTCAAGACCGGTATCGAGGGTTGGCTCATGCTGTTTCGCAAGCCCTTCTTCCAACAATTTGAAAATGAAGCGGAAAACGCTTTGGCAGACACCGTGGATTTGCTCCGGTCATCGCTGTGCGACGCCCTTGGAAACTGGACAGCCGACTACGTGCGCCTGCGCGTCGAGGCGGTGAGACCGTGAGGCGATTGGCATTGGCTGCAATGCTGACGCTTGCAGCGCCGCAGGCCCATGCCGAACGCATCGCAAATCCGATTGCCGTGTTTTCAGGCCTCGACAAGATCACCGGCATCACCACGACATTCGAGATTCCCATCGGTGAAGAACGCCGCTTTGGCGGCCTTATCGTCAAGCCCAACACCTGCATGTCGAGCCCCATCACCGAGGAGCCGAAGACCACGAGTTTCGTCACCGTCGACCAGGTGGAATCCGACGATACGCGAAAAGCACTGTTCTCCGGATGGATGTTCGCCGAAAGTCCCGGCCTCAACGCCGTCGAACATGCGATCTACGATGTCTGGCTAAACGGCTGCCGCGACCCTAACGCGCCGCCGGCCATCGTCGAAGTGGCACCCGATATCACCACGCTTCAAGATCAGATCGGCGAGGGCGAAGAGCCGGAAGACTGAGCGGGCATCGCCAAGGCAAGCGTTTGTTCCGGATCGCTGTCGCCTTCAAACCGCAAAAAGTCCGCGTCCTGCCCGAGTAGCGGTTCCATTAACTTGTGATACGCGGCTTTCGGTAGCTTCACCGCCCCCAGCCTTTCAAGGTGCGGATTGACGAATTGCGCATCGAGCAGTTTGAAGCCGCCGGCATTGAGCCTGGCCACCAGATGCACCAGCGCCACCTTGCTGGCATCGGTCACCCGCGAGAACATGCTTTCGCCAAAGAACATCGCACCGATGCGAACCCCGTAGAGCCCGCCCACCAGCTTGCCGTTTTTCCAGGTCTCCACGCTGTGGCAGCAGCCCAGCCGGTGCAACTCGGAATAGAGCGACACGATGCGCTTGTTGATCCACGTCGATTTGCGGTCGGCGGTGCGCGCCGCGCATTGGCTGATGACACCGGAAAAGTCGCTGTCGACGCGGATCTCGAAGCCGCCATGGCGGACACTCTTGCGCAACGATTGCGATATTTTCAAACCGTCGAGCGGAATGATGCCGCGCTCGTCGGGCTCGACCCAATAGAGCGCGTTGTCTTCGGCACTCTCGGCCATCGGGAAAATTCCAGCCGCATAGGCGCGCAGCAGGATTTGCGGGGTGATCGTGGTCATCAGGCCTGTCGGGCGAGATAGTGCTCCAGCCAGTGGATGTCATAATGCCCATCGATGATGTCGGGCTCGGCCAGCAGCTGCTGAAACAGCGGAATGGTCGTCTCGATGCCTTCGATGACGAACTCGCTCAACGCCCGCCGCAACCGCATCATGCATTCGGTGCGCGTCTTGCCGGAAACGATGAGCTTGCCGATCAGACTGTCGTAGTAAGGCGGAATGCGATAGCCGGCATAGAGTGCCGAGTCGACGCGGCAGCCGAGGCCGCCGGGGAAATGCACGGCACTCACGAGACCGGGAGAAGGCGCGAAGGTCGACGGGTTCTCGGCGTTGATGCGGCACTCGATGGCATGGCCGGAAAAAATGATGTCGTCCTGTGTATAGGCAAGATCGCCACCCGCTGCGACGCGCAATTGCTCCTGCACCAGATCGAGCCCGGTGATCGCCTCGGTCACCGGATGCTCCACCTGCAGCCTGGTGTTCATTTCGATGAAATAGAACTCGTTGTTCTCGTACAGGAACTCGATCGTGCCGACGCCTTCATAACCGAGTTTCGCCATCGCCTTGGCGACGCGGTTGCCGATCTCGTCGCGCTGATGCGCATTGAGGGCGGGCGAATGCGCTTCTTCCCAGATTTTCTGGTGCCGCCGCTGCAGCGAGCAATCGCGCTCGCCCAGATGCACGGCGCGGCCCTTGCCGTCGCCGAGGATCTGGATTTCGATGTGGCGCGGCTTCTGTAAGTACTTCTCGAGATAGACATCGCCATTGCCAAAGGCCGCCTTGGCCTCCGACTGTGCCGTGTTCATGGCGATCTCGAGATCATGCTCCGTCTGCGCCACCTTCATGCCGCGCCCGCCGCCACCCGCCGTTGCCTTGATGATGACAGGATAGCCGATGTCGGCGGCGGCCTTGCGGGCCTCCCCAATATCGCCGATACCGCCCTCGGAACCCGGCACCACCGGAATGCCAAGCTCCTTGGCCGTCAACTTGGCGGTGATCTTGTCGCCCATGATGCGGATATGCTCGGCACTGGGGCCGATGAACTTGATGCCGTGCTCGGTGAGAATGTCGGCAAAGCGCGCATTCTCGGACAGAAAACCGTAGCCCGGATGCACCGCCTCCGCCCCGGTGATTTCACACGCCGCGACAATGGCCGGGATGTTGAGATAACTGTCACGCGCCGGCGGCGGGCCGATGCACACGCTCTCGTCGGCCAGCCTGACATGCATCGCATCGGCATCGGCGGTTGAATGGACGGCTACCGTCTGGATGCCGAGTTCGCGGCAGGCGCGCAGCACGCGAAGGGCAATTTCGCCCCGGTTGGCGATGAGGACTTTGTCGAACATGGAGCTATTCAATCGCCACAAGCGGCTCGCCGTATTCGACCGGCGTGCCGTTATCGACGAAGATATGCGTGACCTTGCCCGAGCGCGGTGCGTGGATCTGGTTCATGGTCTTCATCGCCTCGATGATGAGGAGCGTCTGGCCTTCCTTCACCACCGCACCCACTTCGATGAAATTCGGCGTACCCGGTGAGGCAGCCATATAAACCGTTCCGACCATCGGCGACTTGACGGTGCCCGGTTGCTCGCCGCTGCCTGATTTGGCCGCTGCTTCGGCGGCAGGTGCCGCATGTGACATGCTGTGAACTGCTGGGGCGGGAGCCGCGGCGGTCGCGACAGCCGTGATCATCTTGGCGACGCGCACCTTGGTGCCCTTGCGATCGAGTTCGATCTCGGTCAGGCCGGTACTGTTGAGAATCTCGGCCAGGCTGGAGATCAGCTCAAGATCTGGATCAGCTGGTTTGGCTGAGGCCCTGGTGGCGGCTGGTTTCTTGGAGGGGGGCATTCTTCAACCCTTCTTGTTGGCGGTGATGATGGCGGCAAGTGCTGAAATCGCCAGCTCGTAACTGTTGACGCCAAAACCGCTGATCACCCCGTTCACCGCCGGTGCGATGAAGCTGTGGTGGCGGAAGGCCTCGCGCTTGTGGACGTTGGAGAGATGCACTTCGACAGCCGGGATATCCGCCGCCTTCAGCGCATCGTGCAGTGCGACGGACGTATGCGTGTAGGCACCGGCATTGAGGACGATACCGCAAGCCTTGTCGCGCGCCTCGTGAATCCACGACACCAGTTCGCCCTCGCTGTTGGTCTGGCGGAAATCAATGGCAAGGTCCAAGGTTCTGGCCTGCGCCTGGCAACGCTGCTCGACATCTTTCAGCGTATCGGCACCATAAACAGCAGGCTCCCGGAGGCCAAGCATGTTCAGGTTGGGGCCGTTGAGGACATAGATTGGTTTCATCAGAATCGCATGACTCCGCAGACGGTTTCAGCGCTTATAGGCGGTCGCGGCAGGGCTGGAAAGCGCCGAGCCTCGCTCGTCAACAGAGCTTGCAGCCGCCGCTGGCGCGCACTTCGTTGATGGCCGCCATCAACCCGTCAACCGGCAAGTAGCCGGGCACCACCGTCTTGTCGATGACGAAGGCAGGCGTGCCTGTGATATTGAGATCCTGGGCCAGCTTCTGGTTGGCGGCGATGATCTGGGCGATCTCCGGCGCCTGCATGTCGGCTTTCAACTTGTCGAGGTCGAGGCCTTGTGCCTTGGCGATCTCATCGACATTCTCGCGTGTCAACTTGCCCTCATGGCTAAGCATGGCAACATGGAACGCCCAGTATTTTCCCTGCGCCCTGGAGGCCAGTGCCGCCTGCGCGGCATAGTCGGAATCGCCGCCGAAGATCGGGAATTCCTTCATCACCAGCCGCAGGCTTTTGTCTTTCTCGACAAGACTCAGCACTTCCGGCAGACCTTTTTTGCACCAGCTGCAATTGTAATCGAAAAACTCGACCATGGTGACATCGCCTTGCGGGTTTCCGGCCACCAGATCGTGAGGCGATTTGAACAGCGCTTCAGCGTTGGCCACCAGCGCCCCTTCGCGCTTCGTGTCTTCCTCGGCTTTCTGCCGTGTTTCCAGTTCCTTGCTGACCTCCAGCAGGAGTTCCGGATTGTCGAGCAGATACTGCCGGACGATCTGACCGATTTCGCTACGCTGCTTGTCGTTGAAACTCTCCTGGGCCGACGCTGCTGCCGGAGCCAGGAACAATGCGATACTGAGGACAGCGGCGCGGAACGGAGTGATCATCCTGTAATTCCTTATCATTTGGCTGAAGCTTGCCCGAAATCTGTGGCCTCGTCCATCTCAGTCGCGGCTGGCGAAGTTCAAAATGTCGTTAGCCCTGGTCCATTCCGGATTGCCGGTCTTGAAGCGGCCTTGTGCCAGCTTGGCTTTCTGCAGCGCCAGTTCCTTGTCGCCCTGCAGCATGGCGGCCTCGGCGGTTGCAAGTTCCGCCTTGCCGAGTTCGCCGGTAAGCCCATAGGCCCGCGCCATGTATTTGAAGATCGCCGGCATCTGGCCCTCGCTGCGCTGGGCCATGTGCAAGAGCTTGAGGGCCGCCACAGCGTTGGACTGCTTTTCGGTATCGATCAGGGCCTGCGCCAGCAGTAGTTGAATAAGCCCGCTGTTGGGCAGCAGCTTCACTGCTTCCCGCAACGGCGCCACCGCCTCTGAGGCCCGGCCGTTCTCAAGGAGGGCCTGCCCCTTGAGTTCCCAGAAATACGGATTCTGCGGCAGGTCCTCCACCAGACTGTCGATCACCGGCATGGCGTTGGTAATATCACCGCGGCGGAATGAAGCGATGGCCCGCGCATAACGCGCCGGCAGCGATTGATCGGTGCGCGGATAACGCCGCATCACCGCCTGAGCCGACTCCATGAAGCCCATCAGTTTTGCCTGGGCCAGTTCGTGGCGCAGCATCAGCTCGGGCGGATCGGCACCGTCATAACCTGGGGCCTTGCTCGCCGCGTTCTCGAGATTGCGGATGCGCTCCAGCGGCATGGGATGTGAAAAGACATATGGATCGACATACTGCAACGATGCGATCGATTGCCGGGACAGTTTCTCGAACAGGTTGATCATGCCCTTGGCGGATTGTCCGGTGGCTGCAAGATACTTCAACGCCGCCTGGTCGGCGGAGGATTCCATGC
>JANPCS010000134.1:0-8164 GCA_031431065.1 Hyphomicrobiales bacterium
TGTCGGTGGCGGTATAGCCGCTGATCTGGGCGCGGAAATCCGAACCCATGACGCTGTCGATGAGGTTGCGGTCACCGATGCGGTAGAGGGCGAGCTTCGCCTCCTTGCTGTTGACGGAGATCACCGGAATGCCGTTCTGGCCGGTGCGCGGCAGCACATAGCTCTTGGAGGCAAAGCGCACCGAGGGGTTGCGGTCCTTGACGTAGAACTCGAACTCGAAATCCTTGGCCATGGTGTCGTCGGCGGCGGCGGGCAGTCCTTCACGCGCCGTGATTGTATAGCGCTCGCCGTGCTTCAGACCTTCGACGCAGAGCCTCGTTCCCTCCGCCGTGACGGCGGCGACAGGGCCTGGCTCCTGCGTGAAATAAGAGGTAAAGTCGGTGACGGTGCGCGAGATCGGTTCCGACATTTCAAAGCAGGCACGCGGCGGGCTGGCATCATTCTCGACCTTGTAGTCGGCGACACGGAAGCCGTGGTCGATACGCATCGTCTCATAGGCCTCGCGGACCACGGCCGTCTCGACGAGTTTCAAGCTTTCCTTGTAGGCGAGAAGCGCCGGACGCCAGTTCTCGCGCTTGGCAAAGCCCTGGCCGGCGATCAACAGTGCAGAGGCTTCATCGGGCGCTGACCTGGCTAAGCCATAGGCGCGGAGGCCGGCGCCGATCATCTTGGAGGGAAGCTGATAGCCGTCCGAATCATTGATGGGCGTGGAATTGGCGAGCTGCTGGGCGAGCTTCAGCCACAGGGCAGCATCGCTTGGCCGCTTGGTCAGTAGCTGTTCGATCGAGGCGGCGGTGAGGCGGGCATTGGCGGCGGTTTCGGCCGCTGCAATGTCGGCAAGTAACTCAGCCTCGGTTCTCTTCAGATCCTTGGCGAGCTTGGCCAGTTCATAGTCATAGTCGCTGAGGTAATAACTGAACTGGTCAACGGGGAAGGGTTTGGCGGCCTGCGCCGTAGCCGCTGGCAGCAGCAGTGCCATGAGGCCGAGGAGCGTCAGCCACAGCGCCCTCCATTCCATCCACACCAAAGCATGAACAGTGTTGCGATGCGCCATCATCGGGAATCCTCCGCCGGGAATTGTTATGCCGCGGCGAAGCTTCGGACCGCCGCTGCCCATCTGTCAACGGGCACCTTAACTGATCAGCAAGGTTTGCGGCAATTTGGTGAAGGGTCAAAGGAGTTTGTGGTGAAACTCAAGGTTTCGGTGTGTCGTCGTCCTGGAGGATGCGCCAGGAAGCGCCTTCGAGGTCGTCATATTGGCCTGACCGCAACGACCAGATGAAAGCCGCCAGCCCCAGCCCACCGAGGAACAAGGCAACGGGAATGAGATAGAGCAGGACGGTCATGCGGCATTCCTCATTTCGGCGGCGCCGGTTTCGCCATGCGTTGCAGCGCGATTGGTACCGCCGCTGCCAGATTGATAGAGGCCGACGCGGAGCGCATTGGCAATGACGATGATCGAAGACGTCGACATGGCGATTGCCGCCACCAGGGGCGACACGAGGCCCACCATGGCGAGTGGTACCGCCAGCACATTGTAGCCGACGGCAAGCGCGAAATTCTGCTTGGCGATGGTTTGCGTGCGGCGGCTCACTTCGATGGCGTCGGCCACGGCACTGGCCGATTCGCCCATGAACACGGTTTCTGCTGACGTGCGGCCGATGTCGGAGGCTGACGCCGGGGCCATCGATGTGTAACCGGCGGCAAGCGCCGGGGCATCGTTAATGCCGTCACCGACCATCAGCACTTTCTTTCCGGCTGCGGAAAGCGCATCGACAAAACCAAGCTTGGCCTGCGGAGAGGCGCGCGACACCGCGTTGCCGATCCCTAGCGCAGCAGCGACGCGGTTCACCGCCGCCTCGCGGTCGCCGGAGAGGAGATGCACGGCGAGGCCCATCTGCTTCAGCCTGGCAATGGTCTCGGCGGCATGGCTCCTGATCTGGTCTTCGAACTGGAAGATGACCGGTGCCCTGCTGCCACGGCGGAAGGCGAATTCCAGCAAACCCTCGTCGGCGCCCGCTTCGTCAACCCCGCACCAGGCGCGGTTGCCGAGGCGCAAGGGCTCACCGGCATAGGCTCCGGCCAGACCGAGGCCCGGATGCTCGGTCACATCGTTCACGGCAATCGGTGTGAGGCCACGCCTTGCCCCTTCACGCATCAGGGCGCGAGACAATGGGTGCTTGCTGTTTTGCGCGAGGCCGGCGGCCAGCGCCAGGGTTTCGGCCGACACCATCATGGGCGATACCAATGCCGGTTCGCCGCGTGTCAGGGTGCCGGTTTTGTCGAAGATCACCGTGTCGACGTTGCTGAGTTTTTCAAGGGCCGCACCATCCTTGATCATCACGCCGGAGCGGAACAGCCTGCCGCTTGCCACCACCTGAACGGCGGGAACGGCCAGACCCAGCGCGCAGGGGCAGGTGATGATGAGAACGGCTACCGCCGCCATCAGCGCATCGTGCCAGCCATGGCCGAGGACCAGCCAGCCGATGAGTGTGGTGGCGGCGAGCGTGTGGACAGCGGGCGAATAAAAGCGCGCCAGCCGATCAGCGATGCGGATATACTTGGACTGGCCCTGTTCGGCCGATGTCATCAGCCGCACCAGTTCGGCGAGGAACGTGTCATTGCCCGCGGCGGTGATTTCAATGGTGACCGGGCCGGTGAGGTTCATTTCGCCGGCGTGCACCAGGCTGCCGGGCCGGACGGTTTCAGGGGCGGATTCACCAGTCAGCAACGAGCGGTCCATGTCGCTGAGCCCCTCGATGATGCGGCCGTCAGCTGGCAGCCGGTCGCCAGCGGCAATGGCGATCAACATGCCGGGTTTCAGATCGCGAGCGGGAAGATAACGGCGGCTGCCGTCGCTTGCGATGACCGTGGCGCCATCGGCGGACAGTGACACCAGCTGAGAGATGGCCGAGCGGGCGCGGGCCCGCATCAGGTGGTCGAGATAGCGCCCGGCGAGCAGGAAGAAAAGCAGCGTCACGGCGGCATCGAAATAGGCGTGCTCGGCGCCGTTGACGGTTTCGAACAGGCTCATGAGGCTGGCCAGCAGCACGCCTAAGGAAATCGGCACATCCATGTTGACGCGGCCAAGGCGCAAGGCATTGACGGCGGAATAGAAGAACGGACGTCCGGCATAGGCAACTGCCGGAAGGGCGATCATCGCCGAGAGCCAGTGAAAGAAATCGCGCGTTGTCCCTTCGGCTCCCGACCACACCGAGACCGACAGCAGCATGACGTTGCCTGCGGCAAAGCCCGCGACCGCCAGGGCTTTCAAGAGCTTGGCCGTCTCGCGGTCATCCTTGGTGAGGCCGGTCTCGCGCGGGTCAAAGGGGCGGGCCATGAAGCCGAGCTGGCCCAGCCGGTCGATCAGCGCCTGCGGTTCAACTTTGCCGTCGGCATAAATCACCACAACGCGGCGGCCGGTGAGATTGACACGCGCCAACTTGACGCCGTTCAACTTCGGCAATTCGCTTTCGATTTGCTGCATGGCCTGCGGCCGGTTGGCCTGGGGCACGAGGAATTCGATGCGCTTGAGGCCGGGTCCGGCCGTCGAGGTCCAGCGCTCGCTGTCTTCGCCCTCAAGCTTGAAGGGCTGGAAATATTCGCCATCGATGGTGCAGCAGGGCAGCGTCATTGTATCAGCCCTTGGCGATGAAGCGGAAGGTCTTGCGATAGCCGGGAGCGCTATCGCCCTTGGCTTCGATCTCGACTTCCCAAACGCCGGGGGTGAGAGCTGCGGGAGCCGTATAGACGCCGGAGCCCATGCTGGTGAAGGTCAGCACCTGGTCCTGCCGGTCGGTAACCGGGCGTTCGAGCTTGCCGGTGATCGCCAGGCCGTCGATCTTGTTCATGGCGGCATCCATGAAAGTGATGCGAATGCGCTCGGCATCGTGGCTGAGCGCCACCTTCCAGCCCAATGCTTCCTGTTGGCGCTGGCGGGCCAGGTCCTTGTCGAAGCTCTGGCTGGCGACATAGCCATTGGCGGCGACGAGGCCGGACCATGTCGAGTTCGCCAGGTATGCCATGGTGAAATTGACGGCGAAGACAACGGCGAAAAAGCCGACGATCGAGGCCAGCATATGCTTGCCGGTGAACTGCTTCTCAGAGGCGGTCATGGCCATGATCCTATTCCTGTTTTCCCGGCGCGTGGAAGACGGTGCGTTCGGTGGCGGTCTCAGCTTCGCCTGCGGCGTTCAATTCCTCGACGCGGAAAGTGAAGCCGGATTTCTCCGTGCCGAGAACCTGGTTGTCGCTGGTGGCGACGTAGATCTTGACGGCCCGCAACTTGTCGGGATCGACAGCGATGTCGATTGCCTGGCGCGGTGTTTCGTCTTCGCCCACCATGACCATGGTGGCGCCGGGCAACTCCGCGATGGTCAGCCGGAAACTGCGCTGCTCCTGCTTCTGGTTCAAGATCTTCACGGTATAGCCATTGCGGATGGCGCCATCCGAGAGCTGCACGAAGAGCGGGTTGCGGTCGGGCACGATGTTGACATCGAGCTGCGAGCGGCTGATCAGCGCTAACAGCATGGCGATGCCGACGGCGGCCCACACCGTGAAGTAGATCGCGGTGCGCGGGCGCAGCAGGTGTTTCCAGTGCCAATGCTGGTTCTTGCCCGCCACGTTGGCGGCATAGAGGCTGGAGGTCGTGTAGTCGATCAGGCCGCGGGGGCGGCCGAGCTTGTCCATCACCGTGTCGCAGGCATCGATGCACAGCGCGCAATTGATGCACTCAAGCTGATTGCCGTCGCGGATGTCGATACCCATCGGGCAGACGGCGACACAAGCGTTGCAATCGACGCAGTCGCCGACCTTGAGGCCCTGGGCTTCGGCCTTCTTGCGGCCGGCATGGCGCGGTTCGCCGCGCCAGGCGTTGTAGGTTACGATGAGCGAGTCCTCATCTAGCATGGCGCCCTGTATGCGCGGCCACGGGCACATGTAGGTGCAGACCTGCTCGCGCATGAAACCGGCGAAGGTGAAAGTGGTGGCGGTCAGGATGGCGATGGTGAAGTAGGCGACCGATGCCGCCTGTCCGGTGACGAGCTGCCAGAACAGGGTTGGCGCGTCGGCGAAGTAGAACACCCAGAAGCCGCCGGTGGCGATGGCTATGGCCAGCCAGAGAGCAAACTTGACGATCCGCTTGCTGAGCTTCGAGGCGCTCCACGGTGCGGCATCGAGGCGGATGCGGGCGTTGCGGTCGCCTTCGATTTTAGTTTCGACCCAGATATAGAGATCGGTCCACACGGTTTGCGGGCAGGCATAGCCGCACCAGGCGCGGCCGAACAGTGAAGTGACGAGAAAGAGTCCGACGCCGGCCATGATCAGCAAGCCGGCGACGTAATAGAATTCCTGGGGCCAGATTTCGATGAAGAAGAAATAGAAGCGGCGGTTGGCGAGATCGATAAGGATCGCCTGGTCAGGCGCTTCACCAGGCCGATCCCAGCGCAGCCACGGAGCGATGTAATAGATACCAAGCAGAACGAAGACCAGAATCCACTTGAGGCGGCGGAAGGTGCCGGCACCGGCCTTGGGGTGGATCTTGATGCGGGACGCATACATCGGGCGGTTCTCGGCCTTGTTGACCGCCGCAACGTCATGCGTATCGACTTCGGTACCCCCGAGCGTGTTGATAACTTGAACCATCGTTTCCTATTGTACTTCTTACTTACTTTTCCCTCCCCCTTGTGGGGGCGAGCACTTGCGAGCGCCGCGAAGCGGCTGGCCGGGCAGGGGTGGGGGTCCGCGAGTCGTGGCGCCAACCACCCCCACCCCAACCCCTCCCCACGAGGGGGAGGGGCTAAGAAGTTTATGCTATCATTGCGTTGCCGGTACCGCCGCCTCGCCGCCGCCCAGCGCGTGGACATAGACAGCGAGTTGCTTGACCGTCACTGTGTCGAGGCGCGCGCCCCAGGCCGGCATGACGCCCATGCGCGGCCTGACGATCTGTGCCGTGACGTTCTCGATGGTGGCGCCGTTGAGCCAGATCTTGTCAGTCAGGTTTGGCGCACCCACGTCCTGGTTGCCGAGGCCGGTATCGCCATGGCAGGAGGCACAGTTGGTGGCAAAGAGCGCTTTGCCGGCTGCCGCCTTGGCGGCATCAGCTTCGCCTCCTGACAGCGTCATCGCGAAATTGGCGACGCTGGCGATCTCTTCCGGGTTGAGCAAGGCGGCATTGCCATTGGCCGGATCGGGCCCAAAGACCGGCATGTCCATGACGCGGGTATCGGCGTTGGCGGCAAAGCGGATGCCGTTTTGCAACGTCGCGTGAATCTGCCCGGGCTGGCCGCCCCACAGCCAGTCGTCGTCATTGAGGTTGGGGTAGCCGGCAGAGCCTGCGGCACCAGAACCATGGCACTGCACGCAATTCACCTTGAAGGCGGCAGCACCGCCGGCGCTGGCAAAGGACAGCAGCTTCTCGTCCTTCAGGATGTCCTCGACGCTGGCTGCGGCGATCTTGTCGAGATTGTCCTTTTGCGCCGCCCGGGCTGTTGCAACCGAAGCTGTCAAGCCGGCGCGGGACGAATAACCAAGCAGGCCTGGTGTGGCCCTGGAGAGCATCGGCCAGGCGGGATAGGCGATGGTATAGGCAAGGCCCCAGATCACCGTGGCATAGAAGGTGTAGAGCCACCACTTGGGCAGCGGCGTGTTCAGTTCCTTGATGCCGTCCCATTCATGGCCGGTGGTATCCGTGCCGGTGACATCGTCCTTTTCAATTTTCCGCGCCATGGGATCAGTCCTCGGAGCCGTTTTTCAGGGGAATGCGGGCGGCCGCTTCGTAGTGAGCCCGCGCGCCGGGCCTGAAGACGAAGGCCGCGGTTGCCACGAAGAACACGAACATGGCGACCAGGCCCCAGCTGTCGGCGAAATGCCGCAAGGTTTCATAGGTACTCATCAGCGTGGCTCCACTTCTGCCTTGAAGGTTGAGAAATCGACGAGCGTGCCGAGCATCTGCAGATAGGCGATGAGGGCATCCATCTCGGTCACCTTGGCCAACTGGCCATCGTAATCGCGGGCCTGTGACTTCGGGTAGCGCGCCAGCATTGCGTCTGCATCGGTGCCTGTTGCCTGAGCTTTCAAGTCGGCTTCGGCATTGGCGACCTGTTCGTCCGTGTACATATTACCCTTGCCGTTGTTGGCCGTCAGGTTCAGCGCAGCCAGATGTCTGCCGAAGCCGTCGATCTTTACTTCCTTGTCCATCAGGAAGGCGTAGCCGGGCATCACCGATTCCGGCACGACATTGCGCGGGTCGATCATGTGCTCGCGGTGCCAATCGTCGGAATAACGGTTGCCGACGCGGGCGAGATCGGGGCCGGTGCGCTTCGAGCCCCACTGGAACGGGTGATCGAATTGCGATTCGGCGGCGAGGCTGTAGTGGCCGTAACGTTCGACCTCATCGCGGAAGGGGCGGACCATCTGGCTGTGGCAAGTGTAGCAGCCCTCGCGGACATAGACATTGCGTCCGGCCAGTTCGAGCGGCGTGTAGGGCCGCATGCCCTCGACCGTCTCGATGGTGTTCTGCAGATAGAACAGCGGCGCGATCTGCACGAGGCCGCCGATAGTCACCACCAGGAAGCTGAAGATCAGCAGCAGGGTGGCATTGCGTTCGAGTGTTTCGTGTTTCATGACAGAGGCGTTCCTTGTTCCCTTATTCGGCCGCGGCAAGTGCGGGGCCGGGAACCGCGGCGTGGACCGGCCGTCGGCCGCCAATGGTGCGGTAGAGGTTGTAGACCATGATCAGCGCGCCGATGAGGAACAGCAGGCCGCCGAAGGCGCGGATGACATAGTAGGGATGCATGGCGGCGACCGTCTCCGCGAAGGAGTAGACGAGGAAACCCTGGCTATCGTACTCGCGCCACATCAGGCCTTGCATGATGCCGGACACCCACATGGCGGAGGCGTAAACGACGATGCCAAGTGTCGCCAGCCAGACATGCCAGCTGACAAGACGCAGCGAATAGACTTCCTTCTGGCCCCACAGGCGCGGGATCAGGTGATACATGCAGCCCATCGAAATCATGCCGACCCAGCCAAGAGCGCCCGAGTGCACATGGCCGATGGTCCAATCGGTATAATGCGACAGCGAATTCACCGACTTGATCGACATCATCGGGCCTTCGAAGGTCGACATGCCGTAGAAGGCGACCGAGATCACCATCATGCGCAG
>JANPCS010000135.1:0-6621 GCA_031431065.1 Hyphomicrobiales bacterium
CACGTACTCCCGCACAATCGTATAGCCCCCGGAAAATCCCCGTTCATCGCGTAGCCGCTCGAACATCCGGTGTGCCGTGTGGCGCTGCTTCTTGTGGACGCTGCGATCACCATCGAGGATCGCATCAATCCAAGCCATGTAGGGCCCCAGCTTCTTCGACACCGGGCGCTCCCGCCGCCGGTAACCAGGCGGAACCGAGAACTGCAGCATCTTGGCAATCGTGTTGCGGTGAACGCCAAAACGCCGCGCCGCTTCCCGGCGGCTCAGTCCGTCAACCATCACCGCGCGTCTGATCTTGGCATAGAGTTCCACTGTAAACATCCTTCCAGCCTCTCAATGCCAGTCAATGACATCAAGTCGGCCTAGCAGGACCGGTACACTTTTGCCCCGCCTCCAGGCGGAGCTTCAAAGCCGGTTCAGTGGTACACTTTGCCTCCGCGATTTATAAAAGATGGCGGCGCGTCTCGATGCGGCCATGGGCTTTTCCGTCTCCGCCAGAACGTCAAGCTCATGGTCAGGCGCGCTGTCGAAATAAAGCTCGATCTCGGCACGGGCGGTTTTCTGATTGTCCTTGGTGGCCAGAAGATAGTCGCCGCCGAGATCGACGATCTTCTCCGCAAATGTCCGACTGACAGCCCATGGCGTCGATGCTGACCAGGCTGCCGGTCAGCGCGCCGGATGCGGCAAGCTCTTCGAGCAACAACGGGATTGCTGTTATCTCATTGGACTTGTCGGCCACCGCTCGCTGCCCGAGCACCAGATTGTGGGTGGTGGCATAAGCCGAGACCAGAATCAGCGCCGCCTGGCCGCGCCCGCGGTCGTGGCTGCGCCTGGATGTCTTCCCGTCGATGGCGAACTGGCCCACGGCACCCGGCAGGCGCTCGGCCACGAAGTTCAGGAAACACAACGCGAACAGGTCCGGTCCGATCCGGTTCATCGCCACCCTGAGCCAGTCGGCGCAGGGAATGCCATGGTGGAACTCTTGCAGCCGTCGCAGGAAACCGAGGTGCCTCTCGCCCCACAAGACGATGTCGTCGTAGTCGTCGCAGGCCGCCATTGTCCCGCAAACCACCAAAAGCAGCACTTCGCCTAGCGGATACATCACTCTGCACGGCTGGCGATCATCCATGATCTCCGAAAAATGTTCCAAAAGGCTCTTGGCGCGTGGCACCGCAGCATCGTACATGGCTTCCTCCGAATCGTTGGAAGCCTAATGAATCACGCCCGAACGCATCCCGTCACAAAATCATCCCAACCGTTAACCTGAACTCGTTGCCCTGCCGCTTTAACGAACTTAGAGCGGTTCCGGGCTGAATTGAATCGAGGTCTTCCCAAATCACGTTGCGTTGTGATTCAAGATGGTGACTGGTGAGGAGGCCAGTTTGCCATGCCACGTCCTCTTTCCTTGGATTTGCGAGAACGGATCGCCGATGCGATCCACGGTGGTCTTTCGCGCAATGGCGCTGCGGCGAGATTTGCGGTTGCGCCGAGCACGGCTGTCAAGTTGATGCAGGCGCTGGACAAGACTGGCAGCCTTGAACCAAAACGAATGGGCGGCTACCGCGAAGTGATCCTGGCTCCGCACGAAGAGACGGTGCGTTCGCTGGTAGCGCAGACGCCCGATGCTACGCTGGCGGAACTGGGCGAGGCTCTGCGCAAGAGAAAGATCAAGGTGGGCCGGCCGGCGCTTGCCGCATTCCTCGCCAAACTCGGCTTGAGCTTTAAAAAAACCCTGCACGCCAGCGAGCAGGATAGGCCCGATGTGGCCGAGGCGCGATAGGCCCACATCGCCCAACAGCCGGAGATGAACACGGCCAAGCTTGTGTTCATTGATGAAACCGGGGTGACAACCAACATGATCCGGCGTTATGGCCGGGCCTTGAAGAGCAAGCGCCTGGTCGACAAGACGCCTCATGGCCATTGGAAGATCAGAACCGTCATCGCCGCTCTCACCGCATCCGGCATCGCCGCGCCCGGAACCATCGACGGCGCCATGAACGGCGAATTCTTTCTTGCTTAGGTGATGCAGTTCCTCGTGCCTGTCCTCAAGCCTGGCGACATCGTCATCTGGGACAACCTGCAATGCCACAAGAACAAGGCGGCAAAGGCGGCCATCGAAGCGGCAGGCGCAATCGTCAAGCCGCTGCCCGCCTACAGCCCGGACCTCAACTCCATCCAAAAGGCCTTCGCCAAACTCAAGGCATGGCTCAGAAAAGCCAAGCCACGAACGCCCAAAGCCATCGACCGCTGCATTGCCAAAGTCTTCAAAGCTTGCACCACGCAAGAGTGCATCAACGACTTCAAAAGCTGCGGCTATTCAAACTAACCCGGCACCGCTCTAAGCACAAAAGGGCAAGTCCGCCACTTCCGTGTGCGCTAAAACTTCCGTGTGCACTGCATGTGCAGAAAATTTTGGTTTACTACGTGATATTGGGTAAACCTGCTGCAAGAGGGCCACTCACATGTTCGTTTCATCCATCCAAGTCTAGTCCGAAAGTTTGCGGCATTTCCGTGAAGATCACGTGGTCAATCCAATGATGGATGGGACAGACAATTCTAAGAAAACAATGAGTTAGAATGCGCCGTGTGCGCAGCGTGCGCAGTAACACCATAGCAGGGGCACTACTGGACGTGAAATTGCGTGCGCCGTGGGCGGCGTCGAATTCTGAGGAGAACGGGATAGCGCCGCGCCGCACACGGCCAGTTCCTCAAAGACGGGCGTTTCATGCAGCCAGCGAAACCGCCATTGGATGAATCTTCCGCAAATCCCGTTGTCAAACACGAGAAGTGTTAGAAGATTGTCCAAGATGTGCGCGGCCCCGCCGGAACTTTGACAGGCATTGCGCGTTATAGGACGAGGAATTTTGTTTGGGCCCGCGACAACCGGAACTCGTCGATAGCCGCCCTCGAGGGCAAATGAGCCGAAAAGCATCGTGTCGAATACGGCATCTTCATTGCCATCCGCCGAAATGGCCTGACATAATTTGCGCCGGACAAAGCCGATGAAGTGACAGCAGTAAAAAACAATCTGTCAGCCGCGCGAGGTGCCGAAAATGAATGTATACACCGACGGCAATGCGATAATGTGGGGAATGGGGCGAGGAGCTTTTCCTTGTCCTCTTGATCCTTTGCGTGGCCGCGCTGGCGAAGTATCTGTTCTTCGGCAAGCGGCAATAGCAAGCGGAGGATGGAAAACATGTCATACTATCTTGCAAGAATGCTTTCCGTGCCTTTTAATGAGGCAGTGGTCCGTGCAACGGAGTCCTTGAAAACCGAGGGTTTCGGCATCCTCACCGAGATCGACGTCAGCGCGACGCTGAAGAAGAAGATCGGCGTCGACTATCCAAGCTATAAAATCCTCGGTGCCTGCAATCCCGCATTGGCCCACGAAGCGCTGATGCTCGAGAACAAGGTCGGCACGATGCTGCCTTGCAACGTCGTTGTCCGTGACGCGGGCAACGGCCAGACCGAAGTGGCCGCAATCGATCCGGTCGCCTCCATGCTGGCGATTGACAATCCGGCGTTGAAGCAGGCCGCCGGGCAGGTTCGCGCGAAACTCGAAAAAGTCATCGCCGGATTGTGAGCGGCAATTCACGACGGAAAGACATCAGCCCAACGGAGCCCGCCATGCGCCTGAACCAAACGTTCGCGAAAACAAATCGCCGGTCCCTCCTCACATCGTCCGCTGGAGCGGCCGGCGCGTTCATGGCCGGAGCGCCTTGGGCGCCTGCTTTGGCGGCAACGCCCATACTCTCCGTGGCTTCCCGCACGCTTGAGGTGAACAAAAAGGCCGCCACGGTTTTCAGCGTGCTCGGATCAAATGGCAAGCCTGGCATGGTTGCGCGCGAAGGCGACCACTTTTCCGGCGATCTTCTCAATGGCTCCAGCGAGCCGCTGCAAATGCATTGGCACGGACAGACCAAAGCGCCCGCCAACCAGGATCGCGCCCGCCCTGACGGCGGGGCGCTGGCTAACGGCCAGACCGACGCCCATGACTGTGAGCTGACCCCCGGCACCCATTGGATGCTCTCCCATAGCCTCAGCGAGCAACAGCTTCTGGCGGCGCCGATGGTGGCCATCGAGAAGGACGCGCGCGGCGTTCAGGACGTCGTCGTCATGCTGCACGATTTCGCCTTCCGGCCGCCGCAAGACATTCTGGCCGAGCTGGGCGGCGGCGGCGCGCATGCAGGTCAGGGTGCGGGCGGCGGCATGATGGGCAAAATGATGAAAGGCGGCATGATGGGAATGACCCACGCCAACGATGTCAAATACGATGCCTTTCTCGCCAACGACCGGACCCTTGACGATCCCGATGTTGTCGCGGTTGAAAAAGGTAGCGGCGTCCGCCTGCGCATCATCAACGGCGGCACGGCGACGGCGTTCTTCATCTCGACGCCTGGATTGAACTCACGTTGCATCGCCGTCGACGGCTCGTCTTGCCTGCCCATCGCGCAGTCCGCATATCCGCTGGCACAGGGGCAGCGCATCGATCTTGTGGTCGATATCCCGCAACAAGGCGGCGTGTTCCCGGTCTTGGCGCAGGTCGAAGGCGACCGGTTTGTGACCGGCATCGTTCTGGCGACAGCCGGTGCGCTGATCGCAAAACTCTTGGACATGGCCGACGCGCCACAGGGATTGACCGATCTCGCATTTGAAACGCAGCTGCGCGCTGCGAGCCCCCTGGCGGAGAAGGCGGCGGAACATTCCTTCATAGTCATGCTGGGCGAGGAGCTGGGCTATCGCTGGACGATCAACGGCCGTGCCCATGGCGAGCATCAGCCTTTCGATGTGCGCCAGGGAGAGCGGGTCGAGATGACATTCATGAACCCGACGACCATGATGCATCCCATGCATTTGCACGGCCATCATTTTCAGGTCGTCGCCATTGGCGGGCGGCGGTTTCCGGGCGCCCTGCGCGACACGGTCATCGTTCCCGCCCACAACCCGGTCACGGTCGCCTTCGACGCCACCCAAAAGGGCGCGTGGTTCCTGCATTGCCATCACCTCTATCACATGGCGAGCGGCATGATGACGGAAGTGCGCATCAGTTGAACGCGGCGCCGCATTGGCTTGGGGCGCTGCGGGTCTACCTCGGAACCACTGCCGCTGCGCATTTGATCTGGGAAGTCGTGCAACTGCCGCTCTACACGATCTGGAGAACGGGAACCCCGCGCGGGATCGCCTTCGCGGTGTTTCATTGCACCGCAGGTGATCTGATAATCGCTACGTTGTCGCTGGTCGCGGCGCTCGTGTGTTTCGGCGGCTCGGCATGGCCACGCGGGCGGTTCATCCCGGTCGTGGCGGCCACACTCGTGATCGGCATCGGCTACACTTTCTACAGCGAATGGCTGAACACCACCGTTCGAAAGACTTGGGCCTATTCGGAGTTGATGCCGACGCTCCCCATACTCGGCACCGGACTGTCACCGTTGCTGCAATGGCTCATCGTGCCAATGATCGCCTTCGCGGCGATGCGGCATTGGATCAGGCGACCGCAACCATGACCGTCATGGAAGCTGAACTTGAGCAGTTGCAGAGCGAATCCTTTGCGTACTTCATCCACGAGGTGAACCCCGCCAACGGGTTGATCATCGACAAGACGGCGGCGGGCTGGCCCGCCAGCATCGCCGCCACCGGTTTGGCGCTCGCCGCCTATCCGGTTGGCGTCGAGCGCGGATTTTGGGCGCGCAGCGCCGCGGTTGAGCGCACGCTCGCCACCTTGCGATTCTTCTGGAACAGCCCGCAGGGGCCGGAGCCCGATGCCACCGGCTACAAAGGCTTCTACTATCACTTCCTCGACATGCAGACCGGGCGGCGCGCGTGGGGCTGCGAACTGTCGACCATCGACAGCGCCTTCCTGCTGGCCGGTGCCTTGGCGGCGGGTGCTTATTTTGATGCGGATACCAGCGAAGAGCGGGAAATCCGCGCCCTCGCCGATGCGCTCTATCGCCGGGCCGATTGGGCCTGGGCGCAGAACGGCGAGGCCACGGTCACGCACGGCTGGCGGCCCGAAAGCGGGTTCATCAGCTTCCGATGGGAAGGCTATGACGAAGCCCTGTTGCTCAATATTCTAGGCCTTGGCTCTCCCACCCATCCCCTGCCGCAAGAAAGTTATGACGCGTGGCTGAGCACCTATCGATGGGAGCAGTGCTACGGCTATGATTACCTCTATGCGGGATCGCTGTTCACGCACCAGCTCTCTCACGTCTGGATCGACTTTCGCGGCATCCAGGACGCGTTCATGCGCGGCAAGGGCATCGATTATTTCGAGAACAGCCGGCGCGCCACCTATGTGCAACAGCGCTACGCCATCGAGAATCCTCGCAAGTTCGCAGGCTATGGCGAGCATTGCTGGGGGATCACGGCCAGCGAGGGGCCGGGGCCTGAAACGCTCAAGCTAAAGGGCGTCGAACGCAGTTTTTTCGATTACCTTGGACGCGGCGTGCCCTATGGCCCCGACGATGGAACGCTGGCGCCGTGGGCCGTGGTCGCCTCGTTGCCCTTCGCCCCCGAGATTGTTCTGCCGGCGATCAGCTACTGCATTCATCAAGCCAAGCTGAAAGACGCTAACGCCTATGGCTTCAAGGCTGCGTTCAATCCGACGCATCCGGGCGAACCTGG